>DATDED010000264.1:0-22476 GCA_036523455.1 Gemmatimonadales bacterium | reverse complement strand
CGCTACCTCGAGCAATACGAGTTCGGTCTCGTGCTGGAGGCCTCGCGCGAGCGGCGCGTGCTGCTCCACATCGCGCCGCACCTGGTCCGCCCGTTGCGATTCCTGTTCCCGCTGTACCGCGGCGGGCGGGTGCCGCCCTGGAAGCTGCGGGCCGGCATGTGGCTCTACGACGCGCTGGCGGTGTTCCGCAACACGCACCGGCATCGCTGGCTCTCGCCGCGCAAGGCGCTGGAGGTCGAGCCGGGGTTGCGGGACCGGGACCTCCAGGGCGCCGCCGTGTACTGGGACGCCCAGACGGACGACGCGCGTCTCGTCGTCGCCGCCCTGCGCGGCGCGGCCCAATCGGGCGCGCTGTGCGCCAACTACACCGCGGTCACGAGCTTCGTGCGGGCCGAGGGCAAGATCGTCGGCGCGGTGCTGCGCGACGCCATCTCCGGTGAGGAACGCATCGTCCGGGCGCTGAGCATCGTGAACGCCACCGGCCCCTGGGTCGATCGCGTGCGGCGGCTCGACGATCCCAACGTGAAGCCGCTGATGCGGCTCTCCAAGGGAGCCCACGCCATCGTGCGGCGCGAGCGGCTGGGGCTGCGCGACGCGATCACCCTCGCCTCACCGATCGACGGCCGGGTGATGTTCCTGTTGCCCTGGAACGACCTCGCCTACATCGGGACGACCGAGACCGAGGAGGACGTCGCCCCCGACGCCGCCCGCGCCACAGGAGAGGATGTGACGTACCTGCTGCGCTCGGCGAACGCCGTCTTCCCCCGCGCACGCCTCGCCCCCAGCGACGTCATCGCCACCTGGGCCGGATTCCGCCCGCTGCTCGCTCCCGAGCGTGACGTCCCCGCCGGGAAGGTGTCGCGCGAGCACCGCATCGTGGAAAGTTCGAGCGGCCTCGTCACCATCGCCGGAGGCAAGCTCACGACCTTTCAAGTCATGGGCCGCGACGTCGTGGATGTCGTGGCCCGGCGACTGCGGCAAGTGGACGGCCGCCCCCTGCCCCGTCCCCCGGCGACCGAAGCGATGCCGCTCCCCGGCGGAGAGATCGCCGCGCTCGACGTGATGATGCAGTCCGCCCGCATGAAGGAGCTGCCGGCGACGACCGCGCGCCACCTGGTGGACAGTTACGGCACGGAATCCGCCGCCATCCTGAATCTCGTCGCCAAGAACCGGGTGCTGGGCGGGCCGCTGGTGACCGGCCGGCCCGAAATCCGGGCCGAGGTCGTGTACGCCGTGGAGCGGGAAATGGCGATGCGCCTGAGCGATGTCCTGATCCGCCGGCTCCATCTCTTCTACGAGGACCCGCAGCACGGCACCGGGGTGGCCGCCACCATCGCCAAGAAGATGGCCGAGCTGCTCGGTTGGGATTCCACCCGCGAGGACGACGAAATCGGCGAATACCTGGAAGAAGTGCGCAAGTCGCGGGAGTTCCTGCGGGAAGTCGGGCGCACCAGCCAGGTCCCGCGCTAGCCGAAGTACCGCCGCATGAGCCACCGTACGACAGCGGGTTTGCCGCAGACGATGCCGTAGAGCGTGGGATCCTTGCCGCGCGAGCGATAGGCGCACACGTATCGGCCGCCCGCCTCCTCGACCAGCAGCTGCGTGGCCGCGATATCCCACAACTTCACTCCGTAGTCCACGGCGGCGCCGATCAGTCCTTCGGCGGCGAAGGCGTGCGCGATGCAGTCGATGTAGCCACGCACCTGGCCGTGCTCCCGCATCAGCCGATCGAACCCCGCGCCGGCGCGGCATTGCACAAAGCGCGCCCGGTCGCCCACCGAGATCACTTCGCGCGGCAGGTCGCGGCGTGCCGCGTCGCGCAGGCGCAGCCGCCGTCCATCGCGCCAGGCGCCGAGTCCCTTCGCGGCACTGTAGCAGCGGTCCAGCGCGGGCAGGTCGATCACGCCGACGAGCGGACGTGCCCGGTGATGCAGCGCGATGATGGTGCCGTAGAACGGAATCCCGTTCTTGAGGCTGGTGGTGCCGTCGATCGGGTCGAGGATCCACTGGAACTCGGCGTCCGGACGAACCGGCGGGAGCTCCTCGCCGAACACGCCGTGCCGCGGGAACGCCCGGCCGATGGCGGCCCGCACGGCGCGCTCCACCGCGAGATCGACGTCCGTGACGAAGCTGGCGTCGCGCTTGAGGCGGGTCCGGAACCCCGCCGCGATGCGTTTGCCGCCGACCCGCCGTGCCAGGCGCGCGAAGCGGAGCGCGGCCCGGTAGTAGCGCCGCCGGTGCCCGAGCGGGGGGATCACGATCCGGGGAGGTACTCCGGCGGAATCGGGTTGCCGGGCCGCTCGTCGTCCCATTGCGCCGCGGCGATCCACCAGCGCTTCCCGTCCCAGAACAGCTCGACGCTGTTGATACCGCGGCCGATCACCGGTCCGTCGAGCCGTTCGCGCATCTCGTACGTGCTGAACACGTGCACCACGTTGCCGAAGCGGTGCGTGGTGCGGTGGATCTCCTTCTCGAAGAAGCCCCGGCGAACGAAAACGTCGTTGGTGCGGTCCACGTAGGTCTGGTGGTTCATGACGGCGGCGCGAATCGCCCCCACGGAATCGGTCGAGAGGGAGACGAACTGCACGTTCGGGATGTACAGCGACCGGTCGCGGCCCCATTGCCGCGGCTGGCCGGCCGGTCCCGAGATGACGTCGTAGAACGCCTGGAGAATGCCGTCGAGGGTCGCCACGTCCTCGGGACGCGGCGCGATCGTCGGGACATCCACATGCGGGCGGGCGGGCTGCTGGCCAGCCAGCGGAACGGCGGCGACCAGCGGCAGGGCGAGCAGCAAGCGACGCATCGGATGTCTCCTAGAAGAGGATCTGGATGCCCGTCGTGAACACGCGATCGGACTTCTTGAAGCCCGGCTCGGGCAGGTTGTCGTAGCGGATCAGATACGCCGCCTTCAGCGCGATGCGCTTGGAGAGCGGCGCCGTGAGCGACGTCTCCGAATTGAGGAGCTGGTCCTCGGAGTCCTTGAGGTTCGACAGCAGCTCGAGCACTTCCTGCAGCAGCGCCGTCTCTGTGAAGTTGTGCTTGTAGGACAGCGCCGCCCGCCCGACACCGAACGACTGATCCACGCGCGCCGTGTTGCGCTGCTGCACGAGCCCGACACCGGCCTCCGCGTCCAGCAGATCACGCGGCCGCACCAGGAGCTTGGCCGTGAGGCCCGCGCCTTCCTGGTAGCGGCGCGAGATCCCGGCGAAGACGTTGCGCTCGTATCCCCCGAGCAGGTAGGCCCCGAGCCTCGCGGACAGCGCCCGATCGAGGCGAAGATCCGTCCGGTACTGTGCCGCCGTTTCCACTCCCTCCGAGCGCCCCTCGATGGCGATCAGACCGTGCGCCAGCGTCCACCGGCCCGTGAGGTAGCTCAGGTGCTCCCCGAAGTTCAGCGTGGTCACGGCGGTGTTGCCCGCGGTGTTCACATACCCGAGGTCGAACGCGAGCCGGAACGAGTCGACGGGGGTCTGGGCGGCCGTCGAGCGGGCGAAGAGCGAGAACGCCGACAGAACCAGCCAGGTCGCGGGGTGACTACTACGCATGGGAAGCTCCGGGGGTGAAGAGTGTTCCGGCAATTATAGCCTCGCGCTCGCGTGCGCCGGCTCGAGGCATGTCGGTCCGTCGCGACCGGGCGGACCGTGACGCGCGACCCCAGGCCGACGGTCGGTCCGGTGGTGACCCATGGCACAGGGCGGAACCTGCGGGCGCGGCGGGGGTCCTCGTGGTCGAGTGATTCGGCTGGGGCGAGGGTACGTCGCGGCCGGGACATACTCAAACGGGAGGGGATCATGAAGCCAGTTGGCGCGGTTGCACTCGCGGTGAGCGTGCTGCTCGCCGCCACCACGGCCACGGCCCAGGCGCAGCGGTCGCACATCGGGCCGCATGTGGGATACAACTTCGACGTCGACCGGGCGCTCATCGGCGCCCAGCTGCTGCTGCCGCTGGGACGGTCGGTGGAGCTGTACCCGTCGTTCGACTACTACTTCGTGGACGGGGGCTCTCTGGTCGGCTTCAGCGGAGACCTCAAGATCAGGGTGCCGACCGGCGGACCGTCGGTGCTGTACGTCGGAGGCGGTATCAATGTCCTGCGCGCCTCGGCCGGCGGCAGCTCCGACACCGATACCGGCTGGGATCTCCTGTTCGGGCTCGAGTCACGGCTGGGGATGACCCATCCCTACGTGGAGGGTCGCGTGCTCAATCACAACAACTCGTCGTTCCAGCTGGCGGTCGGCCTCAACCTCACGCTCTTCTAGGCCGCGCCGCCGAGGTGCTTCTGCCGCTCCATGCGGCCGTAGGCTTCCGCCTCGTGCGTCCGCGCCGCGATGAGCGAGGCCACGATGCCGACGGCGAAGGACAGCGGGATCGTGACGAGCGCCGGGTTCTTCAGGGGGAACCAGGCCGTAGGGTGGTGCAGTACGTCGACCTGGACGGTGGGCGAGAGCCAGATGAGCACCAGCGTCGACACCGTGCCCACGACCATGCTCGTCACGGCCCCCGCGGTCGTGTACCCGCGCCAGAACATCGAGAGCACCAGCGCGGGGAAATTCGCGCTGGCGGCGATGGCGAACGCCAGCCCGACCATGAAAGCCACGTTCTGCCCCTTGAACGTGATGCCGAGCAACACGGCGAGGATGCCGAGCCCCACGGTCGCCACCCGCGCCACCTTGAGCTGCTCCGCGGTATCGGCGCGACCCCGTCGCACGACGCTCACCCAGAGGTCGTGTGACAGCGCGGCGGCGCCCGACAGCGTCAGCCCCGCGACCACGGCGAGAATGGTGGCGAAGGCCACCGCCGCGATGAACCCGAGGAACGCCCGGCCCCCGAGGAACTCGGCGAGCAGGGGGGCCGCCATGTTTCCCCCCGGCTCCACCTGGCGGATCGCGTCCGGTCCGACGAGCACCATGGCACCGAACCCGAGGACGAACGTCATCAGGTAGAACGCCCCGATCAGCCCGGTCGCGTAGAACACCGACTTCCGCGCCGATTTCGCGTCGGGAACCGTGTAGAACCGCATCAGGATGTGCGGCAGTCCGGCGGTCCCGAACATGAGCGCCATGCCGAGGGAGATCGCGTCGAGCGGCTTCGCCACGAGCCGGCCGGGGGCCAGCACCGCGTCGCCGTAGCGCTCGGCGGCGGCGGCGAACAGCGCCGCGGGATTCATCCCGAAGCGCGACAGCACGAGCACGGTGAGGATCGCGGCGCCCGAGAGGAGCAGGCCCGCCTTGACGATCTGCACCCAGGTCGTCGCGAGCATGCCGCCGAACAGCACGTACACGATCATCGCCGCCCCGACGATCACGATGGCCGTCTCGTAGTGGAGGCCGAACATCAGCCGGATGAGACTGCCCGCGCCGACCATCTGGGCGATGAGATACAGGGCGACGGTCGACAGCGTGCCCAGCGCCGCGGCGAGGCGGACCGGGGTCTGCGACAGCCGGGCGGCGACGACGTCGGCGAAGGTGTACTTGCCGAGGTTGCGCAGCGGCTCGGCGACCAGAAACAGCACGACCGGCCATCCCACGAGCCACCCGGTCGAGTAGATCAGGCCGTCGAATCCGGTGGTCGCCACGAGCCCCGCGATGCCCAGGAACGACGCCGCGCTCATGTAGTCGCCCGCCAGCGCGAGGCCGTTCTGTGCAGGACTGATGGTCCGCCCGGCGGCGTAGAAGTGCTCCGTCGTCCGCGTGCGCCGGGCGGCCCAGAAGGTGATCCCGAGCGTGGCCGCGATGAACAGAAAGAAGAACGTCATGGCGACGCCGTTCGGCGCGCCGATGCTCGTGGCGGGCGCTGCCTGCGCCATGAGGCTACTCATCGAGCGCGCGCAGCTCGGCGTCGTAGCGCGTGTTCGCCCAGCGCACGTAGACCCAGGTGAGCAGCCAGGAGCACACGATGACCCCCGCCCCGAGCACGATCCCCAGGGAGAGTCCCGGGGCGAGCAGCCGGCCCAGCAACGGCTTGTCGAAGGCGATCAGCATGACGAAGCCGAAGTAGAGCACGATCATCGCGCTGGTGAGGGCGATCGCGACCTTCCAGCGCGCCGCCGCGACGGCCCGGAGCCGGGCATGCCGATCGACCGGGCCGCTCACCGCCAGCCTCGCAGGCTGCGCACGTAGTCGTGCAGCACCAGAAACTTCTCGAAGACGATCACGCCTTTGCGCTTGCGACCGAACTCGCCGAACAGCTCCCGCAGCCGGCCGCGCCGCGTCACGTAGAAGCGGAACGTCTCGGCGAAATCCTCCTGCGGGTGCGTCCCCGCGTAGCGGCTCACGTGATCGACGAGCGTGGTCGCCACGCGGCGGCGCTCGAAGTCCACCCAGTGCTCGTCCGCCACGCGATAGGCCTTGCGCACCTCGCCGAAGGTACGGCGGAACCGCCCCGAGCGCGTCCAGCTCCAGTTGTGGTAGAGGAACGAGTGCCCCAGCTCGTGCAGGATGAGGCCGGTGAGCATGTTCCAGGAGATCTCGTCGCGCCGGCGTTTCCCCGTCACGTAGCGGCGGTCGATCTCGATCACCTTGGGCGCGAAGGGAGACACGCCCGACACGCCGGGACGGAGCAGGATGCGGTAGTCCCAGTCCTTGATGCGGGACACGATGAGCAGGCTGCGCACACGCCGCAGCGCCTGTCGCACGAGGTCGCGCCCCGTCGCGTCCTTGCCGCACCACGGGCACGTGTCCATCCAGTCGTCCACGCCGCGGTCGCAGTGCGGACAGTCGTTCTCGAACCGCTCGTATTTCCAGCGCTGCGCCTTGCCGCACCAGGGGCACCACTGCATCGGGTACTGGAGGCCGCCGTGGCAGCGCTTGCAGCGGCGCTCGTACTTAAACCCCTTGGGTTTCTTGAGCGGCTCGAGGCTGGATTGTTCGTCGCTGATGTTCCTTCCGCACCAGGGGCAGAACGAGAAGCTGTCCGAGACCATCCAGCGGCAGTAGCGGCACTCCACGCCGGTCTGCAGCTGCGTATCGCCCCACCGTAGCGCCTTGGCGCAGTTGGGACAGTGGTACCAGAACGGCTCGATCTCGGCGCGGCAGCGCGGGCAGCGCAGCTCGGGCCGCGGCACCTCCCGACGCCGCACCAGGGTCCGCACCGCAGACCAGACGGAGCCACTCATCGCCGCAGCGCCTCCTCCACGATCCGCTGGATGAACGCGCGGTAGTTCATCCCCGCCTTCTCCGCCGCGTTGGCGAGCTCGTGTCCGTATGCGATGAACGGGTTGGGATTCGCCTCCAGCACGTAGACCTCGTGGTCGTGCGTCAGCCGCAGGTCCATGCGGGCGTAGTCCTGCAGCCACAGCGCGTGAAACGCGGTCTCGCAGACGCTGCGGATCTTCCCGCGCACCGCCTCGGAGAGACGGGCGAACCCCGAGCGGATATGGTGGCGCTCCCGGTACTCGTCGTTCCATTTGGCCATGTAGGTGACGATGCGCCGCTCCGCCTTGGGGACCTTGCCGAAGTGCAACTCCACCACCGGCAGCACCTCCGGGTCGTCGTTGCCGATCAGCGAGACGTACAGCTCGCGCCCCTCGACCAGCTCCTCGGCGATGGCCGCCTGCCGGAACTTGTCGTGGATGAAGGTCACCCGCTCGGCGAGGCTTTCATCGTCGCTCACCACGGACGCTTGCGAAATCCCCACCGACGCGTCCTCCAGCAGCGGTTTCACGATCAGCGGGAACCGCAGCGTTGAAGGCCGCAGGAACGCATCGCCCGCATGGAACGTGGCGAACTCCGGCACCCGGATGCCGTGGTGCTTGAGGATCTTCTTGCTCATCGACTTGTTGCGCGCCACGAGCAGCCCCGTGGGCGTCGACCCGGTGTGCCGCCAGCCGTGCATCTCCAGCACGGCGGCCACGGCGTACTCATACTGCGCGCTGCCGCGAAACCCCTCGCAGCAGTTGAACACGAGCGCGGGCTCGAAGGCGCGCAGCCCGTCCACCAGCGGTCGCACATCGTCCACGATCCCCACCATCAGCACCTCGTGCTCGTTCTGCATCAGCGCCCGCGCCACGTCGTACTCCGCCTCCTCGACCTTGCCGTCTGCGATCTCGCGCTTGTAGTCCGCGTCCTCCCACCCGGGATGGGGCGTGTCGAACACGACCGCGATCTTCACGACCGGCGCTCCCGTTTCATGTCGCGCCCCACGGTGCGGAGGGCGAGGAGGAGCACGAGCCCGCCCACCAGGCCGACCGTCGGCAGCAGCAGCATCGCCCGCCGCAGGGCTTCATCGGCCGACAGGTGCCACACCGCCTGCAGGCGGTCGGACAGGTACCCGATCAACGGCGGCGCGATCGCGTCGCCGGCCAGGTGCGAGAACAGCAGGAACGCCCCCATCACCGACGCCCGGATGGCGGCCGGCACGACGTCGAAGATCACCGCGGAGAGGGGGCCATTGTACCACGTATAGAAGAAATAGGTCGTGAACACGAGCGGCGCGAACAGCCGGAGGTTGTTCGTCAGGATCAGCGCCACGCAGACGGGTGAGCCCAGCAGAAAGCCGGCGCCGGAGACCGCCACGCGCGCGCCGCTCCAGCGCTCGAACAACAGGTCCGCGAGGCGGCCCCCCGTCAGGGCGCCCAGCGCGCCGCCGGCCAAGCCCCACAGGCCGAATTCGCGTCCTACGTCGCTCACCGAGAAGCCGTGGACGCGCTGCATGAAGCTCGCCGCCCAGGCGATGAGCCCGTTCACGGCGAAGGTCACGAGCGCCCCGCCCACGAACACCCAGATGAGCGTCGGCACCCGCAGCACGACGGCCGCCGCCTCCACGAACTCCTCGAACGCGGTCGCCGCCACCTCCTGCGCTTCCGACGTGCGGCGCAACGCCGCCGGAACGAGGCGCGCCACGGTCCACGCCACACCCACGCCGACGAACATGCCGAAGACGGCCACGACCATTTCGGTCGGTATCACCCGGACCAGCGCCAGGATACCGCTCACCAGCGCCCCCAGCGCCGACAGTCCGATCAACGGCGCGCCGTAGCGCGCGGCCTGCCGCAGCCCCGTGGTCGTGAACCGGCGCAGCGTGACGGCGATGGGCGTGGGCGGACGACGCTTCGGCTCCCGCAGCCGGGAGGCGAGGATCGCCAGGCCGAAGCCGGGAAGCCCGAGCCACAGGAACGCCAGCCGCCACCCGTAGGCTTCGGCGAGCAGCCCGCCGAGCCAGATCCCGAGCACGCCCCCCAGCGCCATCCCCACGGAGTACACACCGATGGCGAGGGCGCGGCGTTTCTCCTTGAAGTACTCGGCGATGAGCGCCTGGGAGACGGGTCCGTAGCCGGCCTCGCCCACGCCGACCATGGCGCGGCACAGGAACAGCTGCCAGAAACTCCTGACGGCGCCGCCGAGGGACGTGAACACACTCCACAGCCCCACTCCCCAGGCGATCACGCCGCGCCGGGTGCGCAGGTCGCCGAGTACGCCGAGGGGCAGCGCGGCCAGCGACAGGACGATGATGTAGGCCGACCCGATCCACCCCAGCTGCTGGTCGGAGAGGTGGAGATCCCGTTTGAGGGGCTCGAAGACCGCGAAGACGACGTTGCGGTCCGCATAGTTGAAGAGGTTGATCAGCGTGAGCAGCCCCAGGACGTAGTACGGATACGTCCGGGAGTCGCTGGCTGGTCGCGTCACGTCAGCGCTCGCGCCCGCTGTCCGCCGCCCGCGCGCGCGCGTCGCGCTCCGCCTTGGCCGCCGCGTACGCCGCCCGCAGGTCCGTCATCAGCGCGTCACGCCGTTCGTACAGCCGCTTGAGCGGCCGGGGCGGATGTCGCGCCAGCGCATACGCGGCCAGAATCGGGAAGCCGATCGAGTTGTCGAGATAGCAGACCACCGTCCCCGGCAGCTGCTCCGGATCGACTTTGCCCCAGCTGACCGCCTCCGCCGGCGTGGCGCCCGACAGCCCGCCCGTGTCGGGCCGGGCGTCCGTCATCTGGAGGTAGTAGTCATGCCCCTTCTCGCTGATCCCGAGCACCTCCTGGATCTGCGGCTCCGTCTGCAGCACGAAGTTCTTGGGGCTGCCCCCGCCGATCAGCAGGACGCCGCTCTTGCCGCCGTTCGACTTGCCCCCGAACACGATGGCCGCGGTCTCGTTGACGTCGGCACTGACGTCGAAGCGGAGCTGCGAGCCCGCGAGCGCCTGCTCGGCGACGTTCATTCCGATCGAGGAGTCGCCGGGCGACGAGGTGTAGATCGGCACGCCGCACTGGTGCGCCACCGCGAGCACCGAGCGGCGGGACAGCCCCAGCGCCTTCTCACGCTCGGCGATGTACCCACCCAGCAGGTAGTGATACTCGGCGGTGCTCATGGGGCGCTGGAATTCGGGGCGCGCCGAGACTTCCCGGATGTAGGCGTCGGTGGAGAGCAGGACGTCGTAGTGAAAGAAGATGTCGTAGATCCGCACCACCCCGGCCTCGCGCAGCTCCACGTCGTCGGCGAACGGGTTGCCGCGATGCATCGACAGACCCAGCCCGAAGTGCGCGTCGTGATAGAGGTTCGCGCCGGTGGAGACGATCCAGTCGATGAACCCGGCTTCGATGAGCGGGATGATGGTGCTCATCCCCAGTCCCGCGGGGGTCATCGCCCCGGTGAGACTCATCCCGACTGTGGCGTCCGGCGCGAGCATCCGTTCCGTGTAGAGGCGGCACGCTTCGGCCAGCCGCCCCGCGTTGTACGCCAGGAAAGCACGCTCCACCAGCTCGGCGACGGTTTCGCGGCCGGTGATCGCCTGAGGGTCGATGCGCGCGCCGCGCAGAAAGCCGGAGGATGTCATGGGATCAGGACTTCCGCGAGGGGCGCGAGTGCGACCGTTCTTCCCGCGCCTTGACCACGAGCCCGACGGCTTCCGCGGGATGATCCGTCACGTGGAACAGCTCCAGGTCCTTGGCGTCGATCTTGCCCTCCCCGGCGACTCGTTCCGCCAGCCACTCCGCCAAGCCGCTCCAGTACTCCCGGCCGAAGAGCACGACCGGGAAGTGTTTCACCTTTCCCGTCTGGATCAGCGTGAGCGCCTCGAACAGCTCGTCCATGGTGCCGAACCCGCCCGGGAAAACGATGAATGCCGTCGAATACTTCACGAACATCGTCTTGCGTACGAAGAAGTAGCGGAAGTTGATCGACCGCTCCACGAACGGGTTGGTCCCCTGCTCGAACGGCAGCTCGATGTTGCAGCCGATCGAGAGCCCGTTCCCCTCCTGCGCCCCGCGATTGGCGGCCTCCATGATTCCCGGTCCTCCACCCGTGATGATGGGGAACCCCTGTTTGGCGAGCAGCCGGGCGGTCTCGACGGCCTTCTCGTAGTTGGGATCGCCCGGCTTGGTCCGGGCCGACCCGAAGAAGGTGACCGCCAACCGCACGTCGGACAGGGTGTCGAACCCCTCGACGAACTCCCCCATGATGCGCAGCACGCGCCACGGATCGGTGTGCACGAATGCCCGCCGTTCCGTCGACGGGACGGTCGTGAGCAGGCGTTCGTCTTCAGTGACTCCGGTGCGCGGCAAGTCGCTCGAGCGCTGCGGCATGGTCTTCCTGGAGGTTGTAGAAGAATGGGGACAGGCGGACGTGCCCGGGCCGGGCGTCGACGACGATGCCGCTCGCCGCGAGGTGGCGCACCGCCGCGGCGGGATCGGCGGCGGGAAGCAGCACGATCGCCGAGCGCGTGTCCGGCGTGGCGGCCACCTTGGGACGGAACCCCGCCTCCCGGGCGCGCGCCACGAGATCCTCGGCGAGCGCCGCAGTAGCCCGCCGGATCGCCGCGACGCCGATCTCCTCGATGTACTCCAGCCCGCCGAGCTGAGTGAACACCGACGGCAGCGCGGGCGTCCCCTGCTCGAAGCGCCGCGCGTCGTCGTGGAACTCGAGCGCACGCGGCTCGAAGGCGAACTGGTCGCGGTGCCCGAACCATCCTGCCGCCGAGGGCGCGAGCTCGCGGGCCAACCCCTCGCGGACGTAGCAGAACACGATCCCGGTGCCGCCGAGCAGCCACTTGAGGCCGCCCGCGATGAGGAAGTCCACGCCGGTCGCCGGCGCATCCACGGGCACCTGGCCGATCCCCTGGTACGCGTCGATGAGGCACAGGGCCCCGCGTCGGTGCGCCACGTCGGCGACCGCCGCGATATCCTGAATCGCTCCGCTCGTGAAGTACACGTGCGACGTGGCGACTAGCGCGGTGCGGTCGTCCACCGCGCGCGCGATCGCCTCGACCGGCACGCTCACCTGATCGGGGCTCTCAACCAGCACGACCTCGACGCCGTGCGGCCGCTTGGCGAGCCATTGGTAGACGACCGTCGGAAAATCGAGCGACGTGACGACCACGCGGGGACGCTTGCGGTAATCGATGGCGCTCGCGACCACGCCCACCGCGGCGGAGACGCTGGGAGCGAGCGCGATGTGGCGCGCCTCGGCGCCGATCACCCGGCCGTAGCGGGCGCGCAGCTCCGCCAGCGCCGCCCACCAGTCGTCATACCATGCGGCGGCCCCGCGCGCCTGCCAGGTGTCGAGGAACCCCGCGAGCCTGCGGCGCGCCCGCTCCCCCAGGGGCCCGAGCGAGCAGGTGTTCAGGTAGATCCGATCCCGGAAGATCGGGAATTCGCTCCGAAAGCGGCTCAGGGGGAGCGCGTCGGCCGCCGGGCCCACCGGGCCGCCCGCGACGCCGCTTGCAAGCGTCATAGGCGCTGAATATACAGAAGCCATGGAGACTCCGGCGAGTTGGACCGGGCTGGTCGCCCGTCTGGCGTTGCGCGCTGTCGTACGACCCCGGCTCGCGGTCGATCTGTTGCGCCTGACGTGGAGCTTCCGGGCTCGGGGGTGGTATCGCCGCGCGCCGTTCCTCCCGCTGCCTCCTCCGGAGTACATGCGCTGGCGCATGTTCACCGCCTACGGCGACGAAGCCGCGGTCCCACCGGTCGAAGACGTCGTCCGGTTCGCGCGCTGGCGGCGGGAGACGATGCGGCTCTGATGACCAGGACGTATGGATAGCGGCGTGACGGAGCTCAACCGCCGGGCGCTGTCGCTGGGATTCGACGCGGTCGGCGTCGCGCCGCTCGAGCCGAACCCGCATGCGCGGGAGCTCGACCACTGGCTCGAGGCTGGATACGCCGGCACGATGACCTACCTCCATCGTCAGGCGGCGAAGCGGAAGGACCCACGGCGCATCATGCCAGAGGCTCGCGTCGCCGTGGTCACGTTGACGAACTATTTCCACGATCCGGCGACCCCGCAGGTGACGGGCAAGGTCGCCCAGTACGCCTGGTCGCGTGATTACCACGAGGTGCTGGGCGACCGCCTCGACCGGCTCGCGGACGTGATTCGCGAGTTGTGTCCCGGCGCGCGCACCCGCTGCTACGTCGATGCGGGACCCGTTCCCGAGCGGGAGCTCGCGCAGCGGGCGGGGCTCGGCTGGATCGGCAAGAACACGATGCTGATCAACCCGGAAATCGGATCGTTCACGTTTCTCGGGACCGTGCTGACGGACGCGCCGCTGCCGCCCGATCCGCCGTTCGAAGCCCACCGTTGCGGCACGTGCCGCGCCTGCCTCGACGCCTGCCCGACCGGCGCATTCGTCGCCCCTCATGTGCTCGACGCCCGGCGCTGCATCTCGTACCTGACCATCGAGCATCGCGGAGCGTTCACGGACGAGCAGCGGGCGTGGGTCGGCGAGTGGCTGTTCGGCTGCGACGTGTGTCAGGACGTGTGCCCCTGGAACGGGCGCTTCGCGCGCCCGACCCAGGACGTCGATCTCGCGGCGCGAGATCTCCCCGATCCGGCGGAATTCTCGGTGATCGACGCGGCCACGTTCGACCTCCGCTACGCCGACACGGCCTTCTCCCGACCGGGCCACGCCGGCATGCGCCGCAACGCCGCGGCCGTCCGTCCCCCCGGCGCGCGTGACCGCGCATGACCGCGAGCCGCATCGCAGAGATCCAGCGTCAACTCACCGAAGGGCTGGCCCGCATCGATCCGCACCACCGGCTCGCCGGCCGGCCCACGAGTTTTCGGGTGATCGACGGACAGACGCTCGAGATCACATTCCGCGACGTGGCGGGGATCGCCGAAGCGGAAGTGCTCGGGGTCAAACGCATGCTCGGCACCGAGTGCTATTGCACCGTCTCCCCGCAGACCGCTGAGCAAATCACCGTGCGGTTCGTCGTCCCGCTCTAGGCCGGTACCAGGCGCAGCACGGGAAGCTCGGTCGGATTCCCCCAGCGGATCGGAATCGCCCCGGACCCGACGCCCGCCGAGACATAGAGCCACGTATCGCGCACGTGGTGAAGGCCGTGCAGATAGCGGCGCCCGAATTGCGACGGAACGGTGAGCGGCCCGATGAGCGGCCAATGCACCTGACCGTTGTGTGTGTGCCCCGACAGCATGAGATCGATGCGCAGACCCGGGGGGAGGTACTCCACCAGATCGGGGTTGTGCGACAGGAGCACGACGGGAGTCGATGCGGGCACGCCTTCGAGCGCGTCGGCCACCCGGACTGCGCCGTGCGCGAGGTCGTCCACCCCGGCCACCGCCAGGCCGGCCGGGCCTCGGCGAATCAGTCGATGCCGGTTCAACAACAACTCCGCCCCCGCGCGCCGCACGACATCGGCCACCAGGTCGGGCCCGATCCAGTGATCGTGGTTGCCGAGCACCGCCACCACGCCGTCGGGCGCGTGTAATCCCGCGAGCAGGGATTCCAGGCCGTCGAGATCGCTGCGCGCGTGACTCACGAAGTCGCCGCCCAGCGCGATCAGGTCGGGGGCCAGCGATGTCACGCGCTCGACCGCCCGCGCGAGCCACCAGCGCGGCACCGCCGGGCCGTTGTGCAGATCGGTCAGCAACGCGATCCGGTAGCCGGCGAGCTCCGGCGCGAGCCCGGCGATCGGCACCGGCACTTCCGGCGTGCGCAGCACCTCGCGCTCCCAGCGCCCCAGCGGAGCCGTCAGCCGTTCCACCAGCCACCCGATCCGCGCCTTCACCCGCCGCTCGAAGACCGGCGGGCGCGCGACCGCGCTCGGCGGCCTTCGTCGTCGCGGATAGAAGATGGGACCGATCACCGGGCCTCTGCTGCCGGGAGGTCGCGCGTTTCGCCATGGGCAAGCTGCCAGAAGCGCTCCACCGGCAGGCCGGCGGCGCACCAGCTCGCCAGCGCCCGCTGGGGAGGCTCGTCCAGGGGCTCGTCGGTGAGCTTGAAGGTGCCCCAGTGCATCGGCACGACCCGCGGTGCCCCCAGGTCGCGCGCCGCCGCCACGGCTTCCTCGGGGTTCATGTGGACCGGCCGCATGAACCAGCCGGGCTCGTAGGCGCCGATCGGGAGCAGGGCCAGATCGAACGGGCCGAATCGCTGCGCCACCTGCGCGAACTCCGGGTGGTAGCCTGTGTCGCCTGCGAACAGCAGTCGCCGTGTGCTCGAGGCCACGCTCCAGCCGCACCACAGCGTCTGGTTCCGGTTCCAGGGCGCGCGGCCGCTGAAGTGCTGGGCCGGCGTGCATCCGATGGAGAGCGCGCCGAGCGGCGCCTCCTGCCACCAATCGAGCTCGGTGATCTCATGCACACCGCGCCGGCGGAGGAACGTGCCGAGGCCCAGCGGCACGAACCACCACGCTCCCGGATCCCGTGCCTCGAGACGGCAGACGGTGAGATCGTCCAGGTGGTCGTAGTGGTCGTGGGACTGCAGCACGGCGTCGATCGGCGGCAGCATGTCGAAAGGGATGCCGGGAGCCAGGAGACGCTTCGGGCCGAGGCCGGGAATGGGCGACGCTCGGTCACTCCAGATCGGGTCGGTGAGGATGTTCAATCCACCCAGCTGCAGCAGAAACGTCGAGTGGCCGACCCAGGTGATCGACAGGACGTCGTCCGGGGCGCGTGGCACGATGAAGCGCGGCTCTGCCTGGGGGAACGTGGCGGGGTCGGGGTCGGGTGGTGGTGGGTTCCGGATGCGCTCCACGAACCACCAGCGGAACAGGCCGCCGATGTGGCTTTGTTGGTTCCCCTCGGCCCAGGGATTCCTGAAGCCGCCGCCTGGTGAGTGATGTGCCGGCAGAACGCCCTCCGCAGCGAAAGCTACTGCGGAGGGCGGCCTCGCGCGCCGATCATGGAACGGTGATCGTCGCGTCCTTGTATTTGTCCTCGCTCACCGCGCGGAGGTGGGTGGTGCCCGCATGACGCCCGAACACGAGCGCGTTCGCGCCGGAGAACCACACCAAGTCGGCGACTCCCGAAGAATCCGTAAGGAACCAGGAGATCTGCCGGTTGGTGAGGATGTTCCCGACCGAGTCTTTCAATACGGCTATGAAGCCAACGCTGTCACCGACGGCCGGCGTCGCGCTGGACGGCGTGAGCGTGATGGTGGCGACCGGACTCTGCGGCGACACGTTCACGACCTCGATCTGCGCCGAGTCCTGCAGCGCGCCGCTCTGGGCAACGATCCAGGCTCGCCCGACGCCGCGACCCAGGACGGTGGCGCGGGACAGCGAATCGGCGGTGAACCCCGAATCCTGCAGCACCGCCGCGACCGCCGTGTCGCGGCTGAGCCAGCTCACCTGCGGGCTCTGCACGGGGATGCCGCTCGCGTCTCCCACGGCGGCAAGCAGCACGATGGTGCCGCCGTACCCCACCGTGTCCGGTCCGGTGATGCGGATGAATGTGCCGCCGGCGCCGGCGCGCGGCAGGAAGACGGGCAGCGTCGCCGTCCCCCCGGCTGTGACGATCACGTTCGGTATCGTCACGGGGTCGAGCCCCGGGAGATCCGGTTGCTCGACTCTCACGATCCACTTCCCGGCGGGCAGGAACGCCACCTTGTAGTTGCCCGCGGCGTCGGAGCGTCCCGTGGCCTCGACGTTCCAGGTGAGCGACGACCGGCTCGGGTCGCCGGTGAACACGGTGATGTTCGCGTTCTTGATGGGGGTCGGATGGCCTTCGATGTCGGGCGCCGTGACGACACCCGCGATCGACCCGGTCCCCGCGCTGTTCACCGCCCGCAGATTCGGGATCAACAGGAAGTCATTGTTGCCGGTCAGATTGTAGAGAAAGCTCCGCCCGACGTCGAAGTCGATCACGATCACGCCCCCGATTGCCGACACGGCGAGCGGTTCCTCCACCAGTGCATACAGGAACACCTCCCCGGTCCCTGGGTTGGGCCAATGCACCACGGCGTTCGTCCCGTCCAGGTATTTGATCGACGACCGGTCCACGTCGATGGTCATGCGGATGGCGGCGTACCTCCCGGCGTCGATCGTCCCCGCCCCCACGAACGCCGTCGTCCCCTGCTGCAGCGTCAACAGGTCGAACGCCTTGTTGGGCGTGTCGATCGTGACCCATGTTACGCCGGTCCCCGTAGTGTCGAGGCTGGTGGTGGCCTCGATGCGGCTGACGTAGATATTGACGCTGCCGACCGTGCCGAACGGGAAGGGGGCGTCCGTGATCAGGACCTGCGTCGGAGAGATCGCCCCCGGGTGCAGGGTGTCGTCCTGGTAACAGGCGGCCGCCACGGACCCGAGGAGGGCCAGGGAGGCAGCGCGCAGATGCTTCATGATGGAGGCTCCACGGTGTCGAGTGGCTCGAAGCCGAATACCCCGTGCCCCGAGCCAGGGTCACAATCGGGCCGGGTGACCCGACGGCCGCATGCCCGGGTATATGCACCGGTGACGAGCGACGCCGACCTGGTAGCCCGGGTTCGAAAAGGTGATACGGCCGCCTTCGCCGTGCTGGTCGCGCGCTACCGCGACCGGCTTGGCCGCTATGCCGTGCACATGCTCGGCGATCGGAACGATGCCGAAGAAGCGCTGCAGGATGCGTTCGTGCGGGCGTACCGCTCCCTGCACCGCTGCCGGGAAGACGGGCAATTCGGTCGTTGGCTGTTCGGGATCCTGGTGAACCGATGCCGCACCACCGGCCGGCGCAGCGCCCGGCGCAACCGCATGTTCGTGCGGGACGACATCTCTCTCGAACAGGCAAGCGCACCCGAAGCGCCGGACGCCACGGAGTGGGAGGATGCGGTTCGGCTGGCCATGCAGCGATTGGCCCGCCCGTTGCGGGAGGCGTTTCTGCTGAAGCACGTGGAGGATATGGAGTACACGGAAATGTCCCGGTTCACCGGCGTCGGCGTGTCCGCCTTGAAGATGCGCGTGCTGCGTGCCCGTGAGCAGCTGCGGACTCTGTTGAGCGAGGTCGAGCGTGTTTGACCGCGACGAAGACGTGCTGCAACGGGTGATCGACCACCTGCGCCAGCCGGTCGAGATGGACCCGACGCTGGACGCCGCGGTACTGGCTCGCGTATCGACGCGCGCGGGTCGATTCAGCTGGCTCGGCGACGCGTGGGAATGGCTCTCCCGTCCACGGGACATCGCGGTCAGTCCGCTGGCGGGCTTCGCGGCGGCAGCGGTCGCGGGACTGGCGCTGTGGCTCGGCGTCCGGTCGCCCCACGTGGCGGCGCCCGTGCCTGGGCCGAGCACTGTCCAGTTCGTCGTACGCGCGCCCGGCGCCGGCTCCGTTGCCCTGGTCGGCGACTTCAACGACTGGGATGGAGCCGCGACTCCAATGCTCGCCGCCCACAACGGCGCTCTGTGGAGCGTGACCATTCCGCTGACCCCCGGCCGCTACCGCTATGCATTCCTCGTCAACGGATCCCGCTGGATCGTCGACCCGGCGGCGCCACGCGCCCAGGATGACTTCGACACTCCGAGCTCCGTCGTGACGGTGGGAGGATGATCGGTATGCCCAACTCCCGCAGAATGGCCGTGCTGCCACTCGCGCTGAGCCTGCTGGTGCCGCGCGCCGCGGTCGCTCAGGATCCACGGCTCGAGCGCCGGCTCGACAGCGCCACGTTTCGAGCCGTAAGCGCGGTGATCGATTCCGCTGATCGGCTGGGGCTGCCCGTGGAGGCGATGGTGCAGCGGGCCCTCGAGGGGACCGCCAAGCACGCCTCCTCCGCACAGATCGTCGCGGCGGTCCGGCGGCTCGGGCAGGATCTCGGGGCCGCCCGGGACGCCCTCGGTGCGGCGTCTTCGCAGGCCGAGATCGTGGCTGCCGCGAGCGCGCTGCGGGGGGGCGTTCGCGTGACCGATTTGACGCGGCTGCGCCAGCGGCGGACCCAGGACCTCACCGTGGCGCTCGCCACCCTCGCCGATCTCGTCACGACCGGCGTCCCACCGGATTCCGCCGCAGCGGCCGTGATCGCCCTCGCCGCGTCGGCCCGAGACGACCAGATCGCGGACTTTCGCCGGGCGGTCGAACGGGACATCGCTCTCGGTGCCCCACCTGCGGCGGCAACCGCCGTGCGCGTCGACGCGACCCTGCGCCAGACCGCGGGCATAACGAGCAAGAGACCATGATCGCATGATGCCAGGCGTGTGAAGGTGGGTCGCTCCCCCCGCCCCGCCGCGTGGGTGGTCACGGCCGTCGTCGCCTGTTCCGCTGCCGCGCCCTGCCCGCTCGCAGCGCAGACCGGCGCCACCATGGACTTCGGGTTCATGAACGTGCGCTACGACGGCTTTCTGCCGAGCAGCGGCGCGTCCATTTCGCCCGAGTTCCGGCTCGACCGGTCCCACCTGCTTGCCTCCGCCCGCGGTACATACCTCCGGTTCGAGAGCGGACGTCACAGCGTCCAGGTCAACTTCGCCGGCTCCCTGCTCAGTGGTCCCTGGCGGGGGCTGCGCGGCGAGCTGGCGGGACACGCCGGGGTGAGTCAGTACGAGGACTTCGCGAGCTTCTCCCATCTCCTCGCGACGCCGCGCGTGCATCTCCTCGGCGCACGACTAGGCACCTGGATCGGCAGCACGGCGGGCACGACCTGGCTGGGAGGAGCGAGCCGTCCCGTGGCCGCCGCGGAGGCCGGCGTGTGGATGCGCCGCGTCGGGATCACCTGGCTGATCAGCGCGGTGAACACGCACGTGGGCGACACGGTCTACACCGACTTCCAGGGAGCCTCACACTTCCGCAGAGGGCGATTCACCTTCGATGGATCCCTCGGAGTGCGGGCCTGGAGCCGTGGGGGCGGGCACGGCGTGTACGGCGAGGCGAGTGGCGGCGCCGTGCTCAACCCATGGCTGTCGGTGATCGTGTCGGGCGGCCGGTATCCCACCGATCCCACACGGGGCAGCGTTTCGGGGCGTTACCTCGGAGTCTCGCTGCGGATGTCCCCCCTGCTCCACCGCACTTCCCTCACTGTGCCGGTCCGACCCACCGTCGTGGCGCACCACTCGGCTCCGCCGGATCCGTCCGCGGCTTCCCTCGAGCTCCGGTCCTGCAACTGTGTCGGCGTCACCCTCGCCATCCACGCCCCCGGGGCCGGCCAGGTAGAGGTCGCCGGCGATTTCTCGAATTGGGAACCGGTCGTGCTCTCCCGGGCCGACAGCGGGGTGTGGACCGTGGACCTGCCGCTCTCGCGCGGCACGTACCGCTTCAACGTGCGGATCGACGGTGGCGCGTGGCTCGTTCCGGCCGGGGTGACCGGCTTGAGGGATGAATTCGGCGGTGCGGTGGGGCTGCTGCGGGTGCCCTGATCCTCCGGGTCAACGCCTGCCGCTCGCCAGCCTGATCGCTTCCGGCCGTCGCCGCAATCTCATCATCGCCCAGACACCGAACGCCGGCCCCACGGCGAGCACGGACATCGCCCAGCGCCAGCCCATGGCGGAGGCCACCACCGGCAGGAGCAAGATCGTGATGGTGGTCAGGAGGAACCCCATGCTCGTCTGCATCGTCAGCGCGGTCCCCACGTAGTCCGCGGGGGCCAGCTCGCTCACCGCGGTCGAGAATTGCGCCGAGTCGGCGACGACCGTGACTCCCCAGATCAGCAACAGGGGCACGAGCAGCATGAGCGGCTTGGCGAACAGCGGCCCGACCGCCAGGCAGCAGATGCCGGACACGATCATCGCCGCGCTCGTGACCGCGGTCCGGCCGAGGCGATCGGCGTACTTCCCGCCCAGCCAGCACCCGACTGCCCCGATCCCGACGACGCCGAACGTGACGAGCGCGGCCGTGGTGGCAGGGGCACCGGATCCCTGCAGACGCGCCGTCTCACTCGCGGCCACGAACGCAGAGATCCAGGTCCACATGGCGTACAGCTCCCACATGTGCCCCAGGTACCCGAGGTTGGCCAGCAGCACGGCACGGTCGCGCAGAATCCGCGGCGCGGCCGACCAGGAGAATGGTGGGGACGGCGCGGCGAACGGCCCGTCGTGCGGCACGAGCAGGATGAGGAGGCCGCCCAGGAGCGCCGATGCTGCGGCGACCAGAACGACCCCGCGCCACATGTCCGCGGGAACGGCCCACCGAACCAGATGCGGCACCGCCGAGCCGAGAGTCAACGCGCCCACCAGGATTCCGATCGCCCACCCGCGCGCCTCCCGGAACCAGCCCGCGGCGATCTTCATCCCCGGCGGGTAGACGCCGGCGAGCGCTGCCCCGGTGAGGAATCGAAACCCCAGTCCCCAGGCGGGGCCCGGCGAGAGCGCGACGCCGACGGTGGCGACGGCCGCTCCCAGCGACGCGGCGGCGACGAGGCGTCGGGCCGACCAGATGTCCGACAGGGTCAGGATCGCGGACAGCAGCGCGCCCACCACGAAGCCGAGCTGCACCGACACGGTCAACCCGGCGGTCCCGAAAGCGTCGAGATGCCACTCGCGCGCCAGGGCGGGCGCCACGGCCGACGCGCTGAACCACGGGGCCATGGCGCACAGCTCCGCTGCCGACAGGACCGCGAGTACGCGCCGGGGGGGGGCGCTCACAGCCCGGTCGGATGGTCGAGGAATTCCCAGGGAAGATCGAACTTGGTGCCGAGGTGCTGAGCGAGCGCCTTCACGCCGAACGTCTCCGTGGCGTAGTGCCCTCCATAATAGACGTTGATGCGCAGCTCCTCGGCGTCGAAGAAGGTGTGGTGGTTCCCCTCGCCGGTGATCAGAGTATCGAGACCGGCGGCCGCGGCCTGCAGGATGAGCGAGCCCCCGGCGCCGGTCGCGATTCCCACCCGGCGCACGAGCGTGGGGCCGAACAGCATCGCCTTGGGAGCGGTTCCCAGAAGCCGCGTGAGCCGGTCACCCAGGTCCTGGCGGCTCATGTCGACCTCGCCCCACATCCCGAAGGGCTGCTCGCGCCACGTGCCGAACACGCCCCGGCTCGCGATGCCGAGCTCGCGGGCGATGACGGCGGCGTTGCCGAGCTCGGGATGACAGTCGAGCGGGAGGTGAGAGCCATACAGCGCGATGTTCTGCCGCAGCAGCCCGGCGACGCGTTCCAGTTGTGGACCCACCAGGGGTCGAGGGCCTCCCCAGAACAGGCCGTGATGCACGATGAGGAAGTCCGCCCCGCGCTCGCCGGCCATGCGCACGGTGGCGGCGCAGAGATCCACGGCAGCGGCGATGCGGCTGACCTCACCCGAGTTCGCCACCTGCAAGCCGTTCCAGGCCTCAGGTGCGTCGCGGATGTTGCGGGTATCCAGGAGTTCGTCGCAGTAGCGGACGAGGTCCTCGAGGCGCACGATGGGGTTTCGAGAGTGGTGTTGGGATCGGGA
>DATDED010000263.1:0-5016 GCA_036523455.1 Gemmatimonadales bacterium | reverse complement strand
ATCGTGATCGCGTGCGGCGGCGGTGGGCCGCCTGTATTCCGGGACCCGAACCTGGGCCTCGAGGGAATCGATGCCGTCGCCGACAAGGACCGCGTGGCGGCGATCCTGGGCAAGGACATCGGCGCCCGGGTGCTGCTGATCCTCACCGATGTGGACGCGGTGTACGCCGGCTGGGGCACGCCGGCCCAGCAGCCGATCCGGCGGCTGACCCTGGCCGAAGCCGACCGCCTGCTCCAGGGTAGCGGTCTCGGCACCGGCAGCATGCGTCCCAAGGTCGAGGCCGCGGCCGATTTTGTCCGCTCCGGTGGCGAGCGCGCCGTGATCGCCGAGCTGGCGCAGGGCCTCGCGGCGCTGCGCGGCGAGGCCGGCACCACCATCACGAAGGAGACCGGGTGAATCTGCACGAGTTCCAGGCGCGGGAAATCCTGCGACGTCACGCGATACCGGTGCCGGAGGGCGAGGTCGTCACCACCCCCGTCGCCGCGAAGGCCGCCGCCGAGCGGCTGGGCGGGTCGGTGGTGGTCAAGGCCCAGGTGCACGCCGGCGGGCGCGGCAAGGCGGGCGGGGTGAAGCTCGCCAAGACCGCGGCCGAGGCCGAAGCGGTGGCGGGGAAGATCCTCGGCATGACGATCAAGGGCCTCACCGTGCAGAAGGTCCTCATCGTGCCCGCGGCTGACATCGCCTCCGAGAGCTACGTCGGGATCATCGTGGACCGCAATACCCAGCGGCCGGTGCTCATGGTGAGCGCGGCGGGCGGCATCGACATCGAGGAAGTGGCGGCGCAGACCCCGGAGAAGATCCAGCGGCTCGCCGTCGACCCGCGCTACGGCCTGCTGGCGCATCAGGCGCTCACGCTCGGGTTCGCGCTGTATCAGGATGTGGCGCAGGCCCGTGCCGCTGCCGACATCATGCAGAAGCTCTACCGGGCGGCCTACGACGTCGGCGCCTCCCTCGCCGAGATCAACCCCCTAGTCACGACGCCCGCGGGCAAGGTCGTGGCGCTCGACGCCAAGATCGTGGTGGACGACAACGAGCTGGAGCGCCGGCCCGAGATTGCGGCGCTGCGGGATACGTCCGGGGAAGCGCCCTCCGAGGTCCAGGCGCGCGAAGCCGGGCTCACCTTCATCAAGCTCGAGGGCTCGGTGGGGTGCTGCGTCAACGGGGCGGGGCTCGCCATGGCCACCATGGACCTGGTGAAGTACTACGGCGGCGAGCCAGCGAACTTCCTCGACATCGGCGGCAGCTCGAATCCGCAGAAGGTCGTCAACGCCCTGAAGATCATCACCGCTGACTCGGCCGTCCGCGCCATCCTGTTCAACATCTTCGGCGGCATCACCCGCTGCGACGACGTCGCCAACGGGATCGTGCAGGCGACGAGCCAGTTCCCGCTCCAGGTGCCGATCGTCATCCGGCTCACCGGGACGAACGAGCAGGAGGCGATGCGCATTCTCACCGGAGCCGGGTTCTCCGCGCTCACCGACATGGACGAGGCCGTGAAGCAGGCGGTCGCCGCCGTGCAGGGGAGGGCCGCGTGAGCGTCTTCGTCGACAGGAGCACCCGGCTGCTGGTGCAGGGCATCACGGGCCGCGACGGCTCGTTCCACACGAAGCAAATGCTGGAATACGGCACCCAGGTCGTCGCCGGCGTCACGCCGGGCAAGGGCGGCCAGACCTTCGAAGGCACCGTGCCGGTCTTCAATACCGTGGCCGAAGCGGTGCAGGCGACCAGGGCCACGGCGACCGTCATCTACGTTCCCGCTCCCTTCGCGGCCTCGGCGATCTTCGAAGCCGCCGATGCGGGGTTGCCGCTCATCGTGTGCATCACCGAAGGCGTGCCGGTGCTCGACATGACGAAGGTCATGCCGTTCGTGCGCGAGCGCGGCGCCCGGCTGGTGGGTCCGAACTGCCCCGGCCTGATCTCGCCGGGGCGGAGCAAGGTCGGCATCATTCCGGGCAACATCTGCAAGCCGGGCGACATCGGCGTGGTGAGCCGCAGCGGGACCCTCACCTACGAGATCATCCACCAGCTCTCCACCAACGGCCTGGGCCAGTCCACCTGCGTCGGCATCGGGGGCGACCCGATCATCGGCACCAACTTCATCGACTGCCTCGCCGCCTTTGAGGCCGACGGTGAGACGCGGGCCGTCGTCCTGATCGGCGAGATCGGCGGCGCCGACGAGCAGCACGCCGCCGAATTCGTCAAGACGAAGATGAAGAAGCCCGTCGTCGGCTTCATCGCGGGCCAGACCGCGCCCCCGGGCCGCCGCATGGGCCACGCGGGCGCCATCATCTCCGGCGCCGGCGCCACCGCCGCCGACAAGATGAAAGCGCTAGAAGAGGCGGGGATTTCCGTCATGAAGCGCCCCGCGGACGTCGTACCACTGCTCCGTTCTCGACTTGGAACCCCCTGACCCCGGACCCCTGGCACCTGACCCCGATGTTGACCCTCGCGATCATCAAGCCCGACGCCCTCGCCGCCGGTTCGGCGGGGAAGATCCTCGCCCACCTCGAGACGCAGGGCTTCACACTGCGCGCCGCCCGGATGGTGCGCCTCACCACCCCGCAAGCCGAGGCGTTCTACGCGGTGCACCGCGAACGGCCGTTCTTCCGTTCGCTCGTCACCTTCATGACCTCCGGCCCCTGCATCCCGATGGCGCTGGAGCGCGCCGACGCGGTGACGAAGCTGCGCGAGGTCATCGGCGCCACCGACCCCGCGGAAGCCGCCCCCGGAACGGTCCGGAAGCTCTACGCCCAGTCGAAGGAGAAGAACGCCATTCACGCCTCGGACTCACCCGTTAATGCGGCCCGGGAGGTGGGGTTCTTCTTCACGGAAGGGGAGTTGGCGGGCCTCTGAGGGCGAGGTCGCGGCTCTTTCGCGACTGAAGTCACGGCTCGGCTGTCTGTCACCGATGGTGACAACGTCGCGTTTCGCGACAGACCAGCCGAGTCGCGGCTATCAGCCGCGAAAAACAGGCGCGATCGCCGCCCGCGTCCCGTTCGCTTGACGCAAGCAGGACAACGGGTTAGCTTCGCCCGCCATGTTGCAGTACGACCTGCGGGATCTCGCCCGGGGACCCGTCGAAACGCAGGCCGAGGTGGCGGCGGAGGATCCGTTGTTCGCCGGATTGGGCATCGCCCTCGCGGCACCGGTCCGGGTGGGGGGGCGGTTGCAGGCGACGGGGGAAGACCGGTTCTACTGGCATGGCACGCTGCACACCGTGGTGGCGGCCGAGTGCCGCCGCTGTCTGACCCCGGTCTCCGTGCCGGTAGAGGCCGACATCGGGGCGCTGTTCGCCGAAGACGCACCGGACGACCCGGATGCGTACCCGCTGCCGCCCCATGCCACGGAAGTGGACCTGCGGCCGGCCGTACGTGAGGAGCTGGTGCTGGCGGCCCCCGGATACGTGGTGTGTCGCGAGGACTGTCGCGGGCTGTGCCCGCGCTGTGGCAAGGACCTGAACGCGGGCCCCTGCGGCTGCGGGCCGGCCGCCGATCCCCGGTGGCGGGCGCTGGCCGATCTCAAGGGCAAGCTCCGCGACTAGACGAGGCGCTGAGCGATGGCCGTACCGAAGCGGAGAACCTCGAAGCGAAAGAAGCGCGCACGCCGCACCCACTACAAGGCGGCGCCGATCGCCTTGCAGCCCTGTCCGCGCTGCGGCGATCTGAAACAGCCGCATCGCGTCTGTCCCACCTGTGGCTATTACGCCGGCGAGCAGCGTATCGAGGTCGAGGACGCCTGAAGTGATCCGCATCGCGCTGGACGCGATGGGAGGAGACACTGCCCCGGAAGCGGAGGTCGATGGGGCGGCGCAGGCGCTCGCGGAGCTCCCACCCACCTTCATGGTGCAGCTGGTCGGCCGTACGGCCGACATCGAGCGCTCCCTGACGCGGCACGCGCAGCTGCCTCGCAAGCGGCTGCAGATCATCGAGGCGCCGGAAGTCGTCGGCATGGGGGAGAAACCCCTCGCCGCGCTGCGCAGCAAGCCGCAATCCTCGATCGCCATCGGGCTGGGCCTCCAGAAGAACGGCGGCTCGGACGCGTTCATTTCCGCCGGTAACACGGGCGCCGTGATGGCGGCCTCGACGCTGGTGCTGCGCCTCCACCCGGGCGTGCAGCGCGCGGCGATCGGCGCGGTGCTGCCCACCGGCAAGAACCCGCTGCTGCTGCTCGACTCCGGCGCCAACGTGGACTGCGACGCGCGCGAGCTGGTGGGGTTCGCGCACCTGGGCGCCGTCTACGCCCGCGACGTGCTGGGGCGTGCCGAGCCGGCCGTCGGGCTCCTGAACATCGGGGAAGAGGACGAGAAGGGGAACGCCGTGGTCAAGGAAGCGCACCAGATGCTCAAGGCCCTGACCGGGTTCCGCTACGTCGGCAACGTGGAGGGACGCGACGTGCCGGCGGGCGAGGTGCGCGGCGGCCCGCTCGACGTGGTGGTGTGCGACGGCTTCACGGGCAACGTGGTGCTCAAGTTCTACGAGTCCGCGGCCCGCGTGTTCGTCTCGTTCGTCAAGCGCGAGGCCCCCGACGTGCTGAAGCTCCCCGAGATGGCGAACGTGCTCAAGATCCTCGACTGGTCCATGTACGGCGGCGCGCAGCTGCTCGGCGTACAGGGCGTCGCCGTGATCTGCCACGGCGCGTCGCCGGCGCGAGCCATCAAGCACGCGATCCGCGTGGCGGTGCAGGCGGTGGAGAGCCACCTCAGCCAGGACATCGGCGCCGAGTTCGCGCGCGGCGAGGTGGTCGCATGAAGCGTCCCTTCGCCGAGCTGGTGGGCACCGGCCGCTATTCGCCCGCCCGCGTCGTCACCAACGACGAGTTCGCGAAGATCCTCGACACCTCCGATCAGTGGATCCGGGAGCGTACCGGTATCCGCGAGCGCCGCATCGCGAACGAGCAGGAGACCAACGCCTGCATGGCGAAGGCCGCCGCGCTCCAGGTGCTGGGCGATCTCGGGATGACACCGCTCGACCTGGACGCGATCGTCTACGCCACCGCGTCCCCCGACCGGCTGCTGCC
>DATDED010000262.1:0-9389 GCA_036523455.1 Gemmatimonadales bacterium | reverse complement strand
GACCTGGAGTACGCCGACGGGGTCACCATCGCGCAGGCGCTCGCCGCCCGCCGCGACATGACCGAGACCGACTGAGCGGGGGCGCGATGACGGGTGCCGCGAGCTGGTCGTTCAACGAAAGCGACTACCGCCAGATCCAGCAGCACCTGCAGGCGTTCCTGCGCGACTCGAACGCCCGCTGCGCGCTGCTGGTGGACCGCACCGGCCAGCTCGTCGCCACGGTGGGGGAGCCCCCGGCGTTCGACCCCACCGCCTTCGCCTCGCTGACCGCCGCCGATTTCTCCGCCAACGACCAGCTCGCGAAGATGATCGGCGAGGCCGAATTCGCCTCCCTCGTGCACCAGGGCGAGAGGGAATCGATGTACCTGGCCGACGTGGCGCGCCGCGTGATCCTGGTGGTGCTGTTCGATCAGCGCGCCACACTGGGGCTCGTGAAGCTCAAGGCCAAGGCCACCGTCGAGGCGCTGAACCACGTCTTCCAGATCATGTTCGACCGCGTGGGCGCGGGCCCGGGCGAGACCAAGGGGCTGCTGCAGGGGGCGGAAGACGAAATTGACAAACTCTTCGGGTAGGCGGGAGACGCGTCCATGTCGATGATCAACTACGCGTCCCGCGAGATCAACTGCAAGCTGGTGTACTACGGCCCGGGACTGGGCGGCAAGACGACCAACCTGGAGCACATCTACGGCAAGGTCGCGCCCAACACCCGCGGCAAGATGATCTCGCTCGCCACCGAGACCGAGCGCACCCTGTTCTTCGATTTCCTCCCGGTGGACCTGGGGACGATCCGCGGCTTCAAGACGCGCTTCCACCTCTACACCGTGCCCGGGCAGGTGTACTACAACGCCAGCCGCAAGCTGATCCTGAAGGGCGTGGACGGCATCGTGTTCGTCGCCGACAGCCAGGTCGAGCGCATGGAGGCGAACGTCGAGTCGATGCAGAACCTGTACGACAACATGAGCGAGTACGGGTACGACCTGACCAAGATCCCGTTCATCATCCAGTACAACAAGCGGGACCTGCCCAACGCCGCGCCGATCCGCGACCTCCAGGCCGCCCTGAATCCCGGCTGGCCCGTGGACGACCCGCCCTCCCAGAAGATCGTCCCCGATGCCGCGCACCCGGGGGAGAACCTGGTGGAGCGCGTCGCCGACGGCTGGCTGGGCCGCGCGCCCTACACCGAGGCGGTGGCGGTGCGCGGCGACGGGGTGTTCGACACCCTCAAGACCGTCTCGAAGCTCGTCCTGAAAACGCTCAGCTGAGCCGGAGGGGGCGCCGCCCCGTGCGCTGGACCCTGCCCAACATCCTGACCCTCGCGCGCATCGCCCTCACTCCGGTCATCGCGCTGCTGCCGTTCATCTCCGGCTTCTGGCCCAAGGTCTTCGCCTTCGTCATCTTCCTCGCCGCCGCCTTCTCCGACGTCGTGGACGGGTACATGGCCCGCAAGTACAACCAGGTGAGCGAGCTGGGCCAGCTGCTCGACCCCATCGCCGACAAGCTGATGCTGTTCGCGATGCTCGTCCCCATCTTCTGGATCACGCGCCACCCCACCATCCTCGTGGACTACCGCATCCCCTGGTGGGGCAATCTCCCGGTGTGGGTGCTGCTGCTCCTGGTGGGCCGCGAGGTGCTGATCACCGCGTTCCGCTTCTTCGCCAAACGGCAGGGCGTGGTGATTCCCGCGGCCGCCGCCGGCAAGCTCAAGGCCGTGGTGCAGAACGTGTTCATCGGCGCCACCATCCTCTGGTTCGCCTGGAAGGACTGGCTCGCGAGCCACCGCTTCGCCGGCTGGTTCCGCAACTTCTGGGACCAGTTCCACGGCGCCGTGGTCGCCCTCACGCTGGGCATCGCCATCATCCTCACCGTGTACTCGCTCGCCGTCTACCTCTACCGCTACCGCCGGCTCATCACGGACCGCTGGTGAAGCTCGAAGTCGTCACCATCGGGAGCGAGCTGCTGCTGGGCTTCGCGCTCGACACCAACGCCCTGGACCTGGGTACCGCCCTCGCCGCCGCCGGGATCGAGGTCGTGCGCCGCACCAGCGTCGCCGACCGGCCCGACGCCGTCGCCGACGCGGTGCGCGACGCGCTGGCGCGCACCGGCGCGGTCCTCACCACGGGGGGCTTGGGGCCCACCCGCGACGACCTCACCAAGCAGGCCGTGGCCGGGCTCTTCGGGCGCGAGCTGGTGCTGTACGAGGACGTGCTGCGCCACATCGAGGAGCGCTTCCGCCGCTTCGGGCGCGCCATGACGCCCTCCAACCGCATCCAGGCCGAGCTGCCGCGCGGCTCTGTCGTGCTCCCCAACCCGCGCGGCACCGCGCCCGGCATCTGGCTCGAGGACGGGGCCCGCCTCGTGATCATGTTGCCCGGCGTGCCGGTCGAGATGCGCGGGTTGCTGGTCGAGGAGGTGCTGCCGCGCCTGGTGACGCGCGCCCGGGGGAGCGCCGGCGAGGCCGAGCCCCTGGTCGTCCGCTCCCGGACGCTGCGTACCACCGGGATGCCTGAATCGGCGGTAGGGGAGAAGATCGGCCCGCTCGAGGACGATCTGGCCCCGCTCACGCTCGCCTACCTCCCCTCGATCGCCGGCGTGGACCTGCGGCTCACCGCCTGGGGCCTGCCGCCGGCCACGGCAGATGAACGGCTCGCCCAGGCGGTGGAGCGGCTGCGCGCCGAGCTGGGCGACCGCTGCTACGGAGAGGGCGCGGACGATCTGGCGAGCGCGCTGCTCGACCTGCTGCGGCGTCGCGGCCTGCACCTGGCGGTCGCCGAGTCGTGCACCGGCGGGATGCTGGGCGGGCGCATCACCGCCATTCCCGGGTCCTCGGACGTGTTCGTGGGGGGCGTGATCGCCTACCAGGATGCCGTGAAGACCGCGTTGCTCGACGTGCCGCGCGCCACGCTCGAGCGGCATGGCGCGGTGTCGGAGGAGGCGGTGCGGGCCATGGCCGATGGTGCGGCGCACCGCTTCGGCGTCGAGTGCGCGCTGGCCGTTACCGGGATCGCCGGTCCCGCGGGCGGCACCCCCGAGAAGCCCGTCGGCACCGTGTGGATCGCGGCTCGGCACGCTGGGGAGACGCGGGCGCTGCGACGGCTATTCCTGGGTGAGCGCGACGAGATTCGCGCCCGTAGCACGCAGGCGGCGCTCGATCTGCTGCGCCATGCGCTGCGAGAGGCCCGACCGGCCCAGCCCCGATAATGCCCGAGCTGCGCGCCCCCGACGGCCGCTCCCTCGCCTACGACGTCTACGAGCCATCCGGCGGCGCGGCCCCGCGCGCCGCCATCCTCTGGGTGGGCGGCTGGTCCGATCACCGCACCCGGTGGCGGGCGCCCGCCGAGCGGCTGCGCGACGCGGGCTACGCCGTCTACGTCCTCGACCAGCGCGGCCAGGGCGATTCGGGCGGCGTCCGCGGCCACCTGTCGCGCTTCAGCCAGTTGCTGGGCGACCTGCAGGCGTTCCGGCGCATGGTGCGCCAGCGGGGCGATCTGCCGCACGTGCTCCTGGGCCATTCCTTCGGCGGGCTCGTCGTGCTGCGCTATCTCGAGACCCAGCCCTCCGATGCGGTGGCGGGCGCGGTGCTCTCGGCGCCCTGGCTCGCCACGGCCTTGCCGGTAGCGCTCTGGAAGCACGTCGCCGCCAAGGTCCTCGCCGATCTCTGGCCCACGGCGCGCTTCAAGACCGGCCTCGATTCGGCGGCGCTCGCCCGCGATCCGGCGGTGGCCCTGGAGTACGACGCCGATGTGGCGGTGCATCGCATCATGACCCCCGGAGCCTGGCGCGAAATCCAGTGGGCCCAGCGCGTCGTCGTCGCCGATGCGGCCCGCATCGAGGCGCCGCTCCTGTTCCTGTTGGGTGGTGAAGATCGGATCGTGAACGCGCCGGTCACGCGCGCCCTGGCCGAGCGCATGCGCGGGCGCCAGGCGGTCGAGGTGTGCTGGTATCCCGAGCGCTACCACGAACTGCTGCACGACCTCGATCCGGGCGTCGTGACCGGGGACGTGCTGGCGTGGCTGGCGAAACATCGATAGTCAACCCTTTGGCCGGTCAGGTCATCCTACCTGTGGACTTCCACAGGATCCTTTCATGTTGTCTCGCACGGTCATGCACGCGAGCCGGCTGCTGGTCGCCTTCCTGATCTCCGGCGGTGGCCTTCGAGCCCAGACCATCCCGGCCGGCGACCCCCCGTGCCGCTGGCGGACCTTCGCCCGCCCGCCAGCCGAGTACGCGGCGGCCGTGACGAGAGCCCGCCACGTCATCTGTGACCAGCTGGCCCGTCGGGTTCCGGGAATTCAGGTCGCCGTCGCGGTTGACGGGCATCTCGTATGGTCGGAGGGATTCGGGTACGCCGACGTCGAGACGCATCGTCCGATCACGGCAGCGACCATGTTCCGCATTGGGAGTGTCTCGAAGCCGTTGACGGCCGACGTTCTCGCGCTCCTGGTGCAGGCAGGAAAGCTCGATCTCGATGCTTCGATCCAACGGTACGTGCCGTCCTTCCCTGCGAAACGGTGGCCCATCACGCCGCGCGCGCTGGCCGGTCATCTGGCGGGGATCCGTGGTTATATCGACGACTACCAGGAGAACCATGCTGACCGACACTACCCGACGGTCACTTCGGGGCTCGCGATCTTCGCAAACGACTCTCTGTTGTTTGAGCCCGGCACACGGTTCTCGTATTCGACCTACGGCTATAGCCTGCTCTCGGCGGTGCTCGAGGGAGCGGCTGGCCAGGACTTTCCGTCTGTCATGGGCGCTCAGGTGTTCCGACCACTCGGTCTATCGCACACGGCCCTGGACCGAACCGACAGCGTAATCCCCGAACGCGCTCAAGCGTATGAGCCCGACACCGGCGGCCGATTCCACATCGCCCCGCCGATCGACAACAGCTACAAATGGGCCGGCGGCGGGGTACTCTCGACCGCCGAGGACCTTGTCAAGTTCGGCGCTGCTCACCTTTCGCCGGGCCGCTTGAGCCAACGGTCGATCGACTTGCTCTTTACCTCGATGCACACAGCGACCGGGGCGGAGACGGGTTACGGGGTCGGCTGGTACGTCGGTCGAGACGGCTGGGGGCATCGCGTGGCATACCACGCTGGCTCGGCCATTGGGGGATCAGCCGATCTGGTGTTGGACCGGGACCGCCGGGTGGTCTTTGCCATGTGTCTGAACCTCAGCGGCTCCGATGAGGTCGGAAACATGCTCTCCCCGGTCTGGGCCGAGCTGCCCCACCTATTCGAACTCGACAGTCGTGACGGACCGCTGGTTGAGGCCTTCAACACTGACGACGCCACGCAGGTCTTTGCGGCGTATAGTGCGCTCGGCGACACCACCGCGGGACTTGCCGCGCTCGTGGAGGTGTATGTGAACGGGCTCGGCTACCAGCACCTCTCGCGAGGTGAGCTCCAGAGGGCGATCGACGTCTTCACCTTGAACACGCGGTATTTCCCGAAGGCGTTCAATACCTGGGACAGCCTTGCCGAAGCCTATCTGGATCAGGGGGATACTACGCGGGCAGTCACATATTACGAGCGTTCTCTTACCCTCAACCCGGCCAACGATAACGCGCGGCGGATCCTCGCCCACCTCGGGCGACCGTGATGTTCATCGTGGTGTTTAGACCCGCGCGAGCGCTTTCTCCAGCCTCTCCCTCGCCTGAAGCGCCAGCGGTTCGAGGTCGGGGCGCCCGCTGATCCCCAGCTGTGCCACCGGATCGAGCACCGCGACGCGGCTTTGCGTGGGGCCTTCCTCGTACACCACCACGTTGCAGGGCAGCAGCAGGCCGACGTCCGGCTCCGCCTGGAACCCCTGATACGCCAGCGGCGGATTGCAGGCGCCCAGGATCACGTACTTCTTGAAATCCACGTCGAGCTTCTTCTTCAGCGTGGCCTGCACGTCGATCTCCGTGAGCACACCAAAGCCCTGCTGCTGCAGCTCGTCCCTGATCCGGGCGACCGCCTGCTCGTAGGCAAGCGGGACCGACCGGCCGATCGCATAGGATGTCGTCGTGGCGCTCATGAGACGGAATGCCTCCACCGTGAAAGCTGCGTGTCGCACTCGATGCTGCCCCTCGGATGATGGGCGGTGGTGGTGAAGGATCCGTGAATCCGGGGCGAAGTGCCGTTTTCGGGCCAGGCGCGTATAGAGCGAAAGAGTGAGTCCGTAAATCGGAGGATGGATGTCGTCCGGTTCGGGGTCCCGGGTATACTGCATCAAGGAGTAGGGCGTGCAATGGTCCGCCCGCCCTTTTTACCGACACGTAAGGAGTCGATCATGAAACGCTATCAATTTGCCAGTCTTGTCGTCGCGCTTGGGCTGTGCGCGGCACCTGCGCTGCACGCGCAGGCCCAGCCGACCGAGGGCATCCGGTTCGGCGTCGGGGGCGGCCTCACGCTTCCCATGGGCAACTACGGTGATGTGGACAAGGCCGGCTGGCACCTGTTGGCGCTGATTCAGGTCCCCATCGCGGAGTCGCCGATTCACTTCCGCGCCGATGCGATGTATGGGCAGACCTCCCATAAGAGCGGGTTCGGCGGCGGCAACACCACGCTGACGGGCGCGACGGCCGATCTGCTCTACCACCTGGGCGACCGGGCGGCCAAGGTGCGGCCCTACGTGCTGGGCGGCCTGGGCTTCTACAACGTCGACGTCGGTGGCTCGTCGGAATCGAAGCTGGCGTTCGGGTTCGGCGGCGGCATCCTGTTCGGCGTGGGCACCATGCACGCCTTCCTGGAAACGCGCTACATGAGCGTCCAGACGAGCGGCAGCTCGATCAACTTCCTGCCGGTCAGTCTGGGCCTGATGTTCGGCCGATAAGCAGTGGCTGTACGGCCGCCCGGTCTTCGGCCGGGCCGGGCGGCCAGTCGTACTCCCACCTCTTTGCTCCGCGCCCGCTCGACAGCGACCGGGTTTGGAGCTATCTTGTTGCAGGATAGCAAGTTCCAGAGTAATCCCCAGGCTCGGGCCCGCCAAAACGGCGCGTCAGCCCGGCACATCGGTTGCTTGGAGCAGGCGGGAATGAACAAGCACAAACACAAGGAGACTCCGGCCGAGCCGGCCGCGGCGCCGCAGAACGCTGCGGAAGCGCCCCCTGCCGGGAGCGGCGCGCTGCTCGAGCGCGCCCCCGAGGCGGTGGTGCGGCTGGAGGACGAGCTGGGCGAGGCGCGCACCGCGCTGGCCCAGGCCACCGACCGCTACCTCCGGCTCGCGGCCGAGTTCGAGAACTACAAGAAGCGCAGCGTGCGCGAGCGCACCGAGACACGGGCGCGGGCCCAGGCCGAGCTGATCGAGCGGCTGGTGGACGCGCTCGACGACCTCGCGCGCTTCGCCCACGTGGACCCGGCGCAGACCGACGCCAAGACGATCCACGACGGCGTGGACATGGTCGAGCGCAAGTTCTGGAAGCAGCTCGACGCGGTCGGCGTCACGCGCATCGATCAGATCGGCGTGCCGTTCAACCCCAACGTGCACGAGGCCGTCACCATGCAGCCGGCGGCCGCGGCGGCGCTGGATCACACCGTGGGCGCGGTGCTCCAGCCTGGCTACAAGCTGGGCGACGCGCTGATCCGTCCCGCGCGCGTCGTCGTGCTGACGTGGCAGGGTGAATCCGGCGACGGCCCGCCTCCGTCCGATAGCTGACAGCCGATAGCCGATAGCCGACACCCCCATGGCCCAACAACGCGACTACTACAAGGTCCTCGGCGTCTCCGAGGCCGCGACGACGGACGAGATCAAGAAGGCGTTCCGGCGGCTGGCCAAGCAGTACCATCCCGACCGCAATCCCAACAACACCCAGGCGTCCGACCGCTTCAAGGAGATCAACGAGGCGCACGACGTCCTGAGCGACGCCGACAAGCGCAGGAAGTACGACATGCTGCGCAAGTACGGCGCGTTCGCGGGCGGCGGCATGAGCGGCGGCCGCACGCGCGGCGGCTATGGCACGGGAGGCCCGTCGCCGCAGGATCTGGGGCCCGACTTCGACATCTCCGACCTCGGTTCCTTCGGCGGGTTGGGGGACCTGTTCAGCTCCATCTTCGGCAAGCGGGGCAAGGAGGAGCCCGAGGAGGCGATCGAGACCGTGGTCTCGATCCCGTTCCGCGTCGCGGCGCTGGGCGGCAAGATCCCCATCCATCTGCCCATGGCCGAGGTGTGTCCGACCTGTTCCGGCAGCGGCGCGGCGCCCGGGGCCAAAGTCTCCACCTGTCCCGAGTGCAAGGGCCGCGGCTCGATCTCGTTCGGCCAGGGCGGCTTCGCGGTGAATCGTCCCTGCCCGGTGTGCCGTGGCAAGGGAAAGGTCCCGAGCGAGCGCTGTCCCACCTGCCGCGGGACGGGCGAGATGTCGGTCGAGAAGCGCATCATGATCACCGTGCCGCCCGGCACCGACGACGGCACCCGCATGCGCCTCAAGGGCCAGGGTCCCAAGGGCAAGGGCGATCTCGTAGTCCAGTTCCAGGTGGAGCCCGACCGGTTCTTCCGGCGCGAGGGGACGGACGTCATCTCCGTGGTGCCCATCAATCTGGCCCAGGCCCTGTTGGGCTCGCGCATCAAGGTGCGGACCCTGGACGGCCGGCACGTGGTGCTGCGCATTCCGGCCGGGACCCAGAACGGCCAGAAATTCCGCATCGCGGGCCAGGGGATCGAGCGCAACGGCAAGCGGGGCGATCAGTTCGTCGAGGTGAAACTCGAGCTCCCCGAGAAGCTCACCCCCGAGCAGGTCGAGGCCGCGCGGCAGTTCGCCGAGAAGGTGGGCCTGAAACACTAGGGGAAGGGGGAAGCGGGAAGAGGGAAGGGTGGCGCTGGACGAGCGCCGCCACGGCCCACAGATTCACCCCGGAATCTCGTTCCCAACCCGAAGGGGCAGTCATGGAAGTCCGGGTTCTGGTTCTCGCTGCCGTATCCCTGCCGCTCCTGACCCGTCCCGCCGTCGCCCAGAAGGCGGGGACCATCGAGTTGGGCGTCTTCGGGCGATTCACCGACTACGACAACAGCCTGGTGTTCACCAACAAGGTGGGATTCGGCGGGCGCGCCGGAATCTTCCTCCCGGCCCCCGCCAACCGGGGACCGAACACTTCGTTCAACGGCAACCTCGGCATGCAGCTGGGCGTGAGCATCCTGTACAGCTTCCTGAAATGACGGCAGCGGACGGCTGGCCTTCCATGCACGGCGGAGGCCCGCTGTAGATGGTGCGCAGCGTCGTCGCGGTGTTCGCGGGGTTCCTGACGATCGTCGTGCTCGTACTGGCGAGTGCCCCGGTCATCGCGAAGCTCCTCCCCGGGACGGCGGCGCGGCCCACCCGCGGGTATCTGGTCGCCAATCTCCTGACGGGATTCGTGTTCGCGGGCGTGGGTGGGTGGATCGCGGCGCATATCGCGGCCTCTGGTCCCCACTGGCAC
>DATDED010000261.1:0-4052 GCA_036523455.1 Gemmatimonadales bacterium | reverse complement strand
ACCGCGTTGGCGTTGCCCTGGCCGTCGAGCGTGACCGTTCCCGTCACCCCCACCGACGACGCGGAGCAATAGACACCGGGCGCGAGCGTCGTTCCGCCCAGATCGGCGCTGATTGTAGTGCCACACGGCATGGCGACCAGCGCATCGTACGCGGTGGTGAGGTCACCTTGCGCCGTCGCCGCAGTCGCATCGGCGAGGTGTGTCGCTCCCGTGATCGTGCACGGCGGGAAACCCGTGGTCGTGCTGCCCGGACTGACACCCACATCGCCGTTGATGGTGCCCCCAGTGACACAGGTCACCGTCGAGCCGGCCAGGATCCCGTAGGTCGCCGCCGTCCCCAGTGTTGGCCCGGGCAGCGGGGTGGCGGTCACGATCACAGTGGCGAAGCCCGAAACGCCGCCACTCGTGGCCTGGACCGTATTGACGAACGTCCCAGGTGTCGCGCCCGCGGTGAACACGCCCGTGCTGCTGTTGATGGTTCCCCCGCCCGCCACCACGGACCACGTCGGCGCCGGCGAGATCGGAACAACAGCGCCGGTCGCGTCCTGGCCCGCGGCGATGAATCGGATGGCGCCACCGACGACGGCGCCCCCCGGGTTGGGTGTGACGGAGATGGCCACCAATGTCCCTGGCGCGGTCACGGTCACTGTCGCGAAACCCGAAATGCCGCCACTCGTTGCCCGCACCGTATTGGCGAACGTCCCGGTCACCGCGCCCGCGGTAAACAAGCCCGAGCTGCTGCTGATGGCTCCGCCGCCCGCCACCACGGACCAGGTCGGCGCTATGGAAACAAGATTGCCATCGGCGTCCCGGCCCGTGGCAACGAATGGCTGGACCGCACTAAGGGCCAGGGTTTGTGGGTTGGGTGTGACCTCGATCGTCGCCAATGGACCTGGCGATGTCGGGGACGTGTGCTCGCACGCGGCGACAAGCAGCGCGGCGAACGCGACGACGAGGGTGAGCCGCGCGAGTCGGGGGGCAGTGAGCGTTCGCAACATTGGGCGCCTCCTCACATTTCGTGTCGACACAGGACTCCGGGATCCGGGTGGACACCGGGCTCCCTCGCCCATAACGGGAAATCTGTCGGTGCGTACTGCGGCGACCATCCCTATATCGAAGGAGAAGCGGCGTAACCACGGTGGACGAGCCCGCGAATCTGCTGCCCATCGACTGGACTAACTCCTCTGAGCAGCCTGCCCCGGGGTCCAGCCGGATGGCACTGACCAAAGAGCCCCGCAACGGATGTCCGTTGCGGGGCGTCTTCTTCAGCTACCCCGGCACAGTGAAGATCGATGCCGCTGTCCGGGATACCGCGCGGCGCTCCAGCGCCGAGAGGCGGGAGCGCCCATGCGCGGGGGGGGAACCGTTACGCGTGAATGCGGCGGCCGCTCAGTGCATGGTACACCACCAGCACGACGATCGCGCCGACGGCGGACACCAGGATGCTGTAGAGGTTGATGCCGGTGGCGCCCGAGTGGCCGAACTGATTGAACAGCCACCCACCCACGACGGCGCCGATGACGCCGAGGAACAGGTCTCCGACGAGACCTTCGCCACGCTTGTTGACCATCTTGCTACCGATGAAACCGCCGATGATTCCGACGATGATCCAGGCTAGGATAGGCATACGAGACTCCTTGGGTTTACCTGCTTATTTCACGACCAGAAGCACGATAATGACGACGACGAGGATCAGCGCCAGCGTCGACAACACGATGGTGTGGCTGCCGCCGCCGCTCATGAGCGACGCGCTCCGCGACGCGCTGCTGTCGGTGACGCTGGGCTCGAAGCGCTGATACTCGGGTTGGATACGCGGTCCAGGCTGGGCGCTGTTCGGGGAGCTCACGGGCGCCGTCCTCACCTCTGCCGCTGGCGCCGGACCGGCCGCCTGCTGGGCCGCCAGCGGCGACAGCGCCGTGGCGCACAACGCGGCGACCAGAATCATGATTGTCCGATTCATGCAGACTCCTCGAGAGGGTGGTACCCGCATGCACTCAACTTGCACGCGGGTGCGCCCGCCGAATATCCCTCGGGAGGATGAAAAGGCAGCTAGTCCCTTCGGTGCAGGCCCTGCCTACTTCGCCGGCTGGATCTTGAACAGCTTCACGATCACGACGTAGACGACCAGGGCGATGATCAGGAAGTCGATCGTCGCGCCGATGATGTCGCCGATCTTGAGGGGGTCATGACCCTCGCCCAGCGAGATGCTGAACTCCCGCCAGGCGCCCCCGGGCAGGATCAGCGAGATGATCGGCATCAGCAGGTCGGCCACCAGCGCGGTGACGAGCTTCGCCACGGCGCCGCCGATGACCACCCCGATCGCCAGGGAAAACGCATTCGTTTCGAGCATGAACTTCTTGAATTGATCGAGCACGATCGATCCTCCAATTGGCAGAGTGGGACGGCGAGCTACAACCGGCTCCGCAGAAACTCCGGGGTCAGCCCCTGCAACCAGGTGGCGAGCAGCGTGAACCGGTCGGTGACGAGCAGCAGCCCGAGCGCGATGAGCAGCGCCCCCGAGACCCGCTCCACCCACACCAGGTAGGGGCGGAACTTCTGGAACCAGACGAGAAAGCGGTCCAACGCGAAGGCCGTCAGCACGAACGGCACCGCGAGCCCGAGCGTGTACACGGCGAGCAGCGCCGTTCCCTGCGCCAGGCTCGACCGCGTGGCGGCGAGCGTCAGGATCGCCCCGAGGATCGGCCCGATGCACGGGGTCCAGGCCGCGCCGAACGCGATGCCCGCCACCGAGGAGCCGAGGTAGCCCAGCGGCTTGCGCGCGAGGTGGACGCGCCGCTCCCGCGTCAGGAACGACGGCCGCAGGATCCCGAGCAGGTACAGCCCGAACAGGATGACGAGCACGCCGCCGACCCGCGCGATCCAGTATTGCGACACGGTGAACAGCGCCCCGAGAGCCGACGCGGACGCGCCCAGGCCCACGAAAATCAACGCGAACCCGGCGACGAACCACAGCGCGTGCAGCAGCGCGGTCCCGCGCCGCGCCTGCACCTCCTCGGCCGTCATGCCAGTGAGGAACCCGACGTAGCTCGGGATCAGGGGCAGCACGCACGGCGAAAGGAAACTCAGCAGCCCCGCCGCGAAGGCCACCAGCAGGGGAACGCCGTTACCGCCGTCGGGCTGCATCGCGGGCACGCTGGTGGTAGGCCACCTGCTTGTAGGCCAGTTTCGCGGCGAGGAAATCGGGCGCCACGATCCCGGGGAGCGGGGCGAGCTCGACCAGGTCCGCGCCGACCACGTTGCGCTCCGCGAACACGCGCTCGAGCAGGCGCAGCGTGGGATACCAGCTCCCGCCGCCCGGCTCCGGTGTCCCCGTGGCCGGTACGAGCCCCGGGTCGAAGTAGTCCATGTCGATCGTGATGTAGACGTCGGGCCCCAGCGCCTCCAGCGCCCGCTCGATCCAGTGCTCCTCGGGATCGAGCTCGTGGGCGAAGATCGTGGGGATCTCCTTCTCCCGGATCAGGCGCCGCTCCTCGGCCGTGATCGCCCGGATCCCCACCGGTACGAGCGTCACCGCCTCGTGCACCCGGTACATCACGCAGGCGTGCGAGAAGGGCGTGCCTTCGTATTCGGCGCGCAGATCCCCGTGCGCGTCGAGCTGCAGCACGCTGAGCCGGCGGTTGCCGAGCCGCGCCGCGTGCGCCTCGATCGGCGGGGCGGAGATCGAGTGTTCGCCGCCCAGCATGAGGACGAAGCGGCCGTCGGCCAGCAGCGCGTCGAATGCGGTCCGCAGCTCGGCCAGCGCCGCCTCCGGGCCGGCGCCGGTCAGCAACAGCTCGGGCAGCGTGTGCACCCCGATCCGGTAGGGCTCGGTGTCCAGCTCGTGGTCGTACAGCTCGATCGCCCGTGACGCCTCGAGGATGCGTCGCGGCCCGAAGCGCGTGCCCCCCATATACGACACGGTCGCCTCGTAGGGCACCGGGAGCATGACGACGCCGGCGTGCTCCAGCGAGGGCGCGTCGCCCTCGGGGAGGCCGAGGAAGTTGAGCGGCGCGCCCCAGGACAGCTCGGCGAGACGTTTATCCACAGAAGGC
>DATDED010000260.1:0-4930 GCA_036523455.1 Gemmatimonadales bacterium | reverse complement strand
TGGATGCGCACCACACGTACGGGACGGCCCTGCTATGGCTTGGCAATGACTCCGCGGCGGAAGCCGAATTCCAACGAGCGCTGGCGATCGACCCGGCACGTCGGAACACGTTGCGCTTCCTGGCGCTGCTGCGACTGTTGCAGCACGCGTACGCGCAAGCACTCCGCTGGGCCGACAGCGCGGTCGCAGTGGACTCTACGTTCCTCCAGGCCCACGTGGACCGGGCGCGCGCGCGCCGATTGCTCGGAGACACAGCGGGCGCGAGGCGGGATGCCGACGTCGTGCAGCAGTTCGCCACCGCCGGCACGCAGCGTTGGACCGAGGTGACGCGGGTGCTGGCCGACGCGGCTGCCGGTGACACGCCCGCGGCCCTGGCTCGCGCCGACCGGTTGTATCGGGAAACGGGTGCCGGTGACTCGACCGGCCCGCGCCTCGGGTTTCGAGAGAGCGTATACCTGGCGATCGCGCTGGCCGTCGCCGGGGACCAGGAGCGCGCGCTCAGCATCTTGGAAAACGCGCGCCGCTGGGGCCTCTTTCTCGGAGGGTTGCTCCGCTCGCCGGAGTTCGATGTGATCCGGGATCAGCCCCGGTTTCAGCGATTGGTGGAGGAGTTGCAGCCATGATGAAGGGCGGTGAGGGTGCGCTGCTCATGCTGCTGACCATATCGACGACCGCTCCCCTATCCGCCCAATGTCCCGACGGCTCACCCCCGCCGTGCCGTCAGCCCGCTCGCCCTGCCGCACCCAGCGCGAACAGCGTCGCGGTGTTGTACTTCGACAACCTCTCGCCCGATACGGCCGACGCCTACCTGGCCGACGGGCTCACGGAAGAGATCACGGCACGACTCGGTGAGCTGCCCCGGCTCCAGATCAAACGGCCCGGCCGGGACGCCGTGCGCCGGCTGCGCGACACTGTTCCCGACTATCTCGTGGTCCTCGGGCGCCTGCTCCGCGTACGCTATCTCGTCGAGGGCAGCGTGCGCCGAGTCGGAGCCCAAGTCCGCGTGTCGGCTCGGCTCCTGAACGCGAGCGACGGCTTTCGTATGTGGAGCGCAGTATACGACCGGTCGGCAAGCGAGCTGCTCGCCCTCCAGGGAGACCTCGCGCAGCAGGTCGCGACCAGCATCGCCGGCCGACTGACCCCGTCGGACCAGGCGCATCTGACGTCGCGACCGACCGGAAACGCCGAGGCCTACGAGCACTATCTGCGCGGCAATTATCTCCTGGCCCAGCGGAACCCGGCCTCCGCCGCGCGCGCCATCGAGGAGTACCGCACGGCGCTACACATCGACCCGGGCTTCGGCCGCGCGCTGGGGCGCGTGGCATATGCCTACGCGTTGTTTCTGCAGTGGGGGTGGGAGTACCCCGACATCTCTTCCGATAGCCTCCTGGCGCATGGGCTCCGCGCCGTCGAGGATGGGTTGGGACGGGACTCCACGGTCTCGGACACCTGGATGGCGCTTGCCTATCTGCGTCAGGCGGAGAACCCTCGCACCCTGGCCGGCGTAACCGACGCGTACGAACGGGCGATCAAGCTCGACCGGTTCAACGCCGAGGCCTTGCACCAGTACGGCTCAGCCCTGGCGCAGCTCGAGCGTGACTCCCTGGCGTTTGCGGTGTTGCAGCAAGCGCTCGCCGTCGAGCCGCAACGCCCGGTCACGCTGGTCGAGCTGTCGTATATCGCGGACATCAACGGGCGACCACACGAGGCGCTGCGCTGGGCCGATAGCTCGGTCGCGATGGATCCGTCCTTCTTTTTTGGCTTCCAGAATCGGGGGCTCATCCGCCTGGAGGTGGGTGACTCCGCCGGCGCTCGACGCGACGCCACGAGGGCTATTCAACTCGGCGATGTGGACTTCAGCCACGGGGTCCTGGCGCTTCTTGATGCCGCCGGCGGCGACACCATCTCGGCCCGCGCCAGAGTCGAGCGACTACGCTCCACGGTGAAGCACCCCGACCGACCAACCGTGTTCGAAAACGGCGCGCTCGCCATGGCATTGATCGGCGTTGGGGACACGAGCGGCGCGCTCGATGCCCTCGAGCACGCACAGCCTCGCGGTGCTTTCCTGTGGTACGCCCTACGCCAGATACTGAGAGTGGTCCACCTGTCGCCGAGCCCGCGTCTGGACCGGCTCATCGAGGAGCTGCGGCCCTAACGGCCGAGCACCAGGACGAGGACTCCCCAGGCCAGCGTCAGCAGGGTGACCGGAATCCCCACCCGCGCGTACTCCCAGAACCCGATGCGAACCCCGGCGGCCTCGGCCTTCTCGGCCACGATCAGGTTCGCCACCGAGCCGATGAGGAACAGGTTGCCGGCGAACGTCGCGCTCATGGCGACGATGCGCCACACGAACGCCGGATCCGGCAGCGTAGGGACCGTACCGCGCCAGAGAATGACCGCGGGCACATTGGAGATCAGGTTCGACAGCGCGACCATCACGCCGCTCACCACCGTCGCGTCCCGCCACGGGGACGCGCCCTGTGCCAGCGCCAGGGCACGGCGGTCGATCCAGCCGACCGCGCCGGTGGCCTCCAGTCCCCGCATCACGACGAACAGCGACGCGAAGAACAGCAGCAGGTCCCAGTCCACCCGCTCGATCGCATCCCCCGGATCGCGCTGCGCCACGAGCACCATCAGCGCCCCGGCGGCGATCGCCGCGCCGGGAAGCGATGCGCCGGCGAGCCACGCGACGAGGGCCACGCCGAACGCCGCGAGCCCCTTCGTCACGAGCGGTCGATCGAGCGCCACGGGCGTCGTCGCGACCTCCTCGGGAAACGGCCGGGCGAGCTCGTCACGGAACCCCCGGCGCAGCACGACATAGGTGAGCACGAGGCCACCCGCCCCCACCGGCAGCATCCGCGCCAGAAACCCCCCGAAGCTCGTCCCGCTCCAGATGCCGACCAGCATGTTCTGGGGATTCCCCGTAATCGAGACGACCGATCCGACATTGGCGCCCATCGCGAGCCCGAGGAGGTACGGCGTGGGTCGTACGCGCAGCGTGCCGAGCGCGGCGAGCAGGACCGGCGTGACCACGAGGCACACTGTGTCGTTCACGAAGAACGCCGAGAGCAGCCCACCACCCACGACGGCGGCTCCGAGAAGGCGCGGCGGCGTCCCGGCCCGGCGCAGCACCGCATCCGCCACCCATTCGAAGAACTTCCCCACTTCGAGGTACCCGACGATCAGCATCAGGCCGAGCAGGAAGACGATGACGTCGAGGTCAATCGCGGCGTAGGCCTGCTGAGGGGTGAGCACGCCGGCCACGACCATGGCGACGGCCCCCAGGAGACTCGCGGCGGGGCGGTTCAGATGGATGAATGGAAGACGCTGGACGGCGATCAGCAGGTAGGTCGCGGCGAAAATGACGAGGCCGGCGATCATTCTTCCTCCCCCGAGTCCCCCTTCTCCGCATCGGCGGAGCGGGGGTCAGGGGGAGAGGTCATATCTCCCAGTTCGAGAACAGCACGCCCCCACCGTCGCTCACCGGCGGTTCCGGATAGCCGTCGAGGTGCATGCGCAGGTCGGTCCAGCGGACCTGATAGCCACGGGCGACGAGGGAGCGGAACGCCCGCTCGAAGCGGCTCTGGCAGCGGATCACGACGCGGCGCAGCCCGGCGTGCACGGCGCTGGCCTCGATCGCGCCGAGCACGGCGTCGAATGCGCCCGCATGGCGGGCCGCGAGCTTGAGCACGCGCAGCTCGTCGGACGATCGATCGGCGGCGAGCGAGGCCGAATGCCACAGCGCATAGCCGTCGAGCCGGTCGCCCGCGGCGACCAGCACCGTGTCGCCCAGGTCCAGCTCCGCCGTCAGCTCGATCTCGTGTGTGAAGTCGTATCCCGGGGCGAGCGCGTCGGCGAGCGCGCGGGCCGCGCCCAGCGTATCGCTCCGGGCGGCGGGTTGCAGACGGGAGACCAGGACCGGCGCGGCGGTGCTGCGCCGCTGCAGCGCGAGCTCGCGCGTCATGGTGAGCGTGAGGTGGCCGGGAAGGAACCCCTGGTGGGCGTAGAAGCCGATGTTCTCGAACGTGCGCGGCATGGTCTCGAGGCCGAGCGTCGTGACGCCGTGGTCGACCAGCCACTCGGTCGCGGCGCGCACGATCGTCTTGCCGAGCCCCGCGCCCTGGCGGTCCACGCGCACCGCCAGCGGCCCCATCCACCCTTCCACACCGCACAGGTGCGCGACGTTGAACGCGACGAGCTTCTCGTCCTCGTCGCGCCACAGCATGGCCCCGCTGCCCGCGTCGCGCAGCGCGTAGGTCCACACCCGGGGATTGAGGGGCGGCACGCGCACGTTCGCGAGCCCGTCGCGCCGGTAGCGATCGGTGAACGCCTCGGCGAACAGCTTGTTCAGCGCCTCGATGTCGCCTTCGCGCGCCGGCAGCGGGCCGTCCACGCGCCGTTCAGGCAGCCACGCCCGCATCCAGCCCTCCCGCAGCCAGGGTCGCCGTGTCGTCCCGTGCGGTGCTCACGCCCCGCGCGCCATCGTACTCCACGCGGATGACGCGGTCCAGTCCCTCCCGGATCTGGTCGATGTGGGTGATGAGAACGACCTGGGGGAAGCGGTCGCCGAGACGGCGCAACAGTCCGAGCACGTGCTGGCGGCGCGATTCGTCGAGCGAGCCGAACACCTCGTCCAGCACCAGCAGCGACAGCGGCTGTCCGGCCCGTTCGGCAATCATCTGCGAGATCGCCAGCCGCAGCACGAGATTGGCCAGGTCCTCCTCGCCACCCGAGAGCACCGGTTTCGGCACGCCGTCCTCGAGGGCGGTCAGCGTGTAGTCCTCGGTCAGGTCCACCGCGTCGTAGCGGCCGTCGGTCAGGTCGGAGAGGAACCCCGAGGCGAGCTCGGCGATCTCGGGACGCATCGCGGCGTTCAACTCGGCCCGCAGCTCCGAGTAGGCGCGATCGAGCTCGTCGTGCAGGCGTTTGG
>DATDED010000259.1:0-5664 GCA_036523455.1 Gemmatimonadales bacterium | reverse complement strand
GGGCGAGTGTGGTCGCCTTCATCATCTTGCGCTCGGCGTGGCGCGGGCGACGGCTGGTCGAATGGAAGGGACGTGTCTATGGTCGCCGCTAGGAGCGCCCGGGAACCGGAGCGCGTCGCGTCGGGTATCGCATGGCACCCATGATTAGCGTCCGCGTCGTCATCCCGGTGTCCCTCCTGGCCGCACCGGCTCTACTCGGTGCGCAGGCCCGAGTCGCTTCTTTCGGACCGTTGTACGTCCAGCCCGTCGGCGGTCTCTCGCACTACCTGTCGCCGGGTTGGGGGGCTTCGGGCGCGGTCACGTGGGTCCGCGACTCCGGCCCACTGGGACTCCGGCTGGAGGTGAGCTACGTCTCCTTTCCATTCGGGCCCGCCGACCACGCCGATCTCCGAACCACCGCCCAGGTGCCGGTTCTGGTCAGTACCGGCGGGTCCCGCCTCGCGCTCAGCGCGGGTCCGGTGCTCGCGTTGCCATTGGGGCCGGTGCGCACCTCATTGAGTGCGGGTGTGGGAGCCACGGGGGCGTTCACGACGATGTCCCTCAGCGGACTGGGCAGCGATGACCGCTACAACCGCCCCAAGCGCTTCTCCGACCTCGCGCCAGTTTTCCAGGTCGGGGTCGGCGCCGGCATGCGGCTCGCCCGCGGCGTGCAGGTCTGGCTCGCGGCCGCCTTCGGCGCGGTCGGACCGACTTCCTACGGTCCGGGCGACCGCATCCGCGTCGGCGTGATCTCCGGTCCGTATTGGGGACCGCGGAAGCAGTGGTCGGAGTTTGCGAGCTACCGGCTGGAAGTGGTCTTCGGACAGCGCGGCTGAACCGCGGCCTTACCGGAACAGCAGCTGCTGAGCGGTCGTGACCGCGAGGACCGCTCCCGCCACGATGCTCGCCCCCGCTGCCCCGAGGTGCAGCGCTCGCGCCCAGCCGGCGCCGCGCTGCGACGCCGCCTTCACCAGCCCCGCCAGTGTGAGCGACACCGCGAGCATCCCCACGGCCGTCCCCGACCCGAACGCCAGGAAGTAGGCGAGCTGCGCGCCGCGCGTCGGCGCAGCGGCCACCAGCAGCACCAGGATCGCCGCGCTCCCCGCCAGTCCGTGCAACAGCCCGAACGCGAGCGAGCGCCGCAGGTCAGCCGGCGGATGCGCGTGGCCGTGCGCGGGGCTCACCGCGTGGCTGTGGAGGTGCAGATGCGCGCCCTCCCCCGTCCCGTGGCGGTGCGCATGCAGGTGCCACCCGCCCCGCCAGTAGCGGTACAGCACCGATCCGCCGAGAACGATCAGGAGCGCGCCGACGAGGAGGTCGGCGACGGGCCAGAGCGACGCGGGGAAACGGACGCCCAGAGCGATGATCGCCAGCACCACGACGCCCACGCTCGCGGTGTGGCCCAGGGCCCAAGCGAGGCCGAGCCGTGCGGCTGCGAGCGGCGACGCCTGGCGCGTCGCCAGCGTCGAGACCACCGCCAGGTGGTCGGGCTCGAACGCATGCCGGAAACCCAGCGCCAGGCCGATGCCGGCGACGGTCGCAATGGCAGGAGCCATGGCGCCAATGTACGTCGGAATTCTAAAGGCCGCGTGAAGGCGCCTGGCGGCGGACCGGATCAGACTGCAACCTTTGGGCCTTCCATAACTATCCAAGCTCGTGAACGGCGGACCGGGACGAGGGGAGTGCGAGCACCGATTAGCGATGCGACCACGGCGGCGATGGACGGCGAAGCGGCGGACGTAGCGCTCGCGCAGAGCGGTGATGGTCGCGCTTTCGAACGCCTGTACCGCACCCACGTCCCGCGGGTCCACGGTCTGGTGCGGCGTATGCTGGACTCGGCCGACCCCGACGACGTGACCCAGGACGTCTTTGTGCGGGCATGGGAGAAGCTGCACACGTTCCGCGGCGAGGCCGCCTTCGGGACCTGGCTGCACCGGCTCGCGGTGAACGTCATTCTGGGCCGGCGCAAGACCGTGGGCGGGGAGCGCAAACGCTTTCACGACGACGCCGATATGGTGGACGAAGTGGCGGGACGGCACGAAGCGCCGGAGCACGGAGTGGATTTCGAGGATGCGTTGAGCCGGCTGCCCGAAGGAGCGCGACAGGTCTTTCTGCTGCACGACGTGGAGGGGTACCGCCACGAAGAGATCGCGCAGCTGCTGGGAATCGTCCCAGGGACCTCGAAATCACAGCTGCATCATGCGCGGATGGCGTTGCGCAGGCACCTGGATCGATAGACGCGGAGCACGGAGCAGGAGCTGGAGGACAAGATGAGCGACAACTGGACGGATCGCCTGTCCGAGTACCTCGATGGCGAGCTGGATAGCGCACGGCGGGTCGAGCTCGAGGCGCATCTCGCGGGCTGCGACGCGTGCCGGGCGACCCTCGCCGAGCTGCGGCGGGTCGTCGATCGGGCCCGGGCCATGGACGAGCGCCCACCGGCGCGCGACCTGTGGCCGGGGATCGCCGGGCGCATCGGCCTCTCGACCGATGATCTCGCGGTGCGGCGCGCCCGCCGGCACATCAGCTTCACCGTGCCGCAGCTCATCGCGGCCGGCGTCGCCTTGATCGCCGTGTCGGTCGGGACCGCGCGCCTGGTATCGAACAAGACGTCCATGCCCAGCACTACCGCCTCCGCGTCCCCACGGCTGCCCGCCGTACAGGCGGCGCTGTGGAACAGGGCGGATTCAAGCGCCGATCAGGAAGTCGACGAGCTGCGGCTCGCATTGGCCGAAGGACAACGCAGCGGCCAACTCAACCCCGCCACCGTCCGCAAGCTGGAGCGCAGTCTCGCGGTCATCGACTCTGCGATCGCCGAGGCGAAGCGGGCGCTGGCGTCGGATCCGCAGAGCCCGTACCTGAACCACCACCTCGCCGACACTATGCGGCGCAAGCTGGAATTCCTGCGGGAGGCGAATCGCATCGCCACCGCACGTACATAAGAGAAGGAGCACTCATGTTGTTCGCACTTGTCGCCGTCGCGGGGATGATGCTGAACCAGGACACCGACACGACGTTCGCGGTGCGCCAGGGGCAGCGCCTCGACGTCAGCGACTTCGGCGGCACGGTCGTGATCAAGAGCTGGCGTCAGAGCTCGATTCGCGTGCGCGCCACTCACGGCAGCCGGGATTACGTGACGGTGTCCACCGAAGGGGCGACCGTGAGCATCAGCGCCTCGTCGCGCCACGGTCCCGCCATGGTGGATTACGAGATTCTCGCGCCGGCCTGGATGCCGATCTCGGTGTCCGGCACGCCGTCGGCGGAGGTGACGATCGAAGGGTCCGAGGCGGAGATCGCGGTTGAAACCGTGGAAGGGGCGGTCACCGTCGTAGGGGGGCGCGGGAACATCGCGCTGAAGTCCGTCGAGGGGGAAGTCTCGCTCACCGGCGCGAAGGGCCATATCGAGCTCAACAGCGTGGACGGGAGCATTACCGTGAAGGACTGCAGCGGCGACATCACGGCGGAGACGGTGGACGGGGAGATCAGCCTGCTGGACATCGAGTCCGCCGACGTGGACGCCTCCACCGTGGACGGCAGCATCGAGTACGATGGGACGATCACCGACGGCGGCCGCTATCGCCTGACATCGCACGACGGCGACGTGTCCGTTTCGATGCCGGAACGGGCCAACGCCACGATCTCCGTGGCGACCTTCAGCGGCGATTTCGATTCCTGCTTCCCGGTGACGCTCGGCCCCGGGCCCAAGCAGAAGCACCGGTTCACCTTCACCCTGGGCACGGGGAGCGCCCGGGTGGAGCTCGAATCCTTCGACGGCTCGATCAAGTTGTGCCGGCCCGGACAAATCCACGAACGGAACGAGGAGTGAGCGACATGCGCGCGATAGTCTTCCAGATCCCGGCGATGGTCGCCGCCGCGCTGCTGGTGGCGGCACCGGCGGGCGCCCAGGATTTCCACTGGTCCGGCCGCCTCGCCGCCGGCAAGCGGCTCGAGATCAGGGGTGTGAACGGCAGCATCCGCACCGTGGCGGCCACGGGCGACGAGATCGATGTGAGCGCCCGCAAGACCGCGCGCCGCTCCGATCCCGACGAGGTGAAGATCGAGGTCGTTCCCTCCGATGAGGGCGTCACGATCTGCGCCGTGTACCCCACGCCACGGCGGGCGCGCCAGGAGAACGCCTGCGAGCCGGGCGACGGGTGGCACTCCTCCACCGACAACAACGACGTCACCGTCGACTTCATGATCAAGATCCCCGCGGGCATCGTGTTCAGCGGAGAGACGGTCAACGGCGAGATCGAAGCCGAAGGGCTGGGCGCCGACGCCGAGGTGAGCACGGTCAACGGCAGCATCGACGTGGAGGCGACGGGCCATGTCGAGGCCCGGACCGTGAACGGATCGATCCGCGCCACCATGGGGCGGGCCGATTGGTCGTCGCAGGCCGAGTTCACCACGGTGAACGGCGGCATCACCTTGACCCTGCCCGACAATCTCAGCGCCGAGGTGAGCGCCGAGACCGTGAACGGCGACCTCGAGACCGACTTCCCGCTCACGGTGACGGGCAAGTTCGGCCCTCGCCACATGCGCGGCACCATCGGCAATGGCGGCCGCTATCTCAAGCTGACGACGGTGAATGGGAGTATTCGTTTGAGAAAGGCATGAAAGCAGGGAGCAGGGAGCACGGAGCAGTCTGCTCTGTGCTCCCTGCTCTCGCAGTTTTTCGATCTCCCCTGCGACAATCCGATACCTAACCGTCGACCATCACGTCTCATCTTGGGCCCCTTCGAACCGAGGGGCCCGCGGTGCTTCGGGAGCTTCTCACCCGCACCGAGCAGATCTCCGATCTTCGCGACCTGTTTCGCGTGCTCGGCTATCAGGCGGCGTGGGAGACCGTGCCACCCGGGCCTTGGCTCGGTTCCGCTGCAGTCGACGCTTCCCGAATCACCGGGGCCGCGCTCGTCGCACGGCACGACGCCTTCCGCGTCATTGCACTGGCCGCGGGCGACCCCGAAGCGGCTGCCCGCGCTGGCGCCCGTCGCCTCGCGGCTGCCGCCGATCGCGGCCTGGTGTGCGCGCTGGGCGGCGCTCCGCGCCGCCTGGTCGTCGCCTCCTGGCGGTCGACCGCGACACACCCACTCGCCGTCCGACTCGCGACCACCCTGCTCGAGCGACCGGCAGCAGTCGCGCTCGCCACACTCGAGCGCCTCGCCACGCGCCCGGGAGATTCGGCGCTGGCCCTGTCGCTGCGAGTGGGTGAGGCCCTCGCCAGTGAAGCCGTCACCGCCCGGTTCTTCCACGCATTCCGGTCGCTGGTCGAGCGATTCTCCACCCGACTGAGCACGCCGCGCAACATGGCGGATCGCCACACCCTCGCGCTCACCACCCTCACCCGGGTGCTGTTCCTCTACTTCGTCCAGGAGAAGGGCTGGCTGGACGGCGACCGGCGGTACCTGCCGGCGCTGCTGGAATGCGCCATCGCGCGCGGGCGTCACTTCCACCGGGCGGCCCTCCATCCGCTCTGCTTCGGCGCGTTGAATCGCGCTCCAGGCGAGCGGTCGGCGACCGTCCGGAAACTGGGCCGGATTCCGTTTCTCAACGGCGGCCTGTTCGAGCCCACCGCGCTCGAACGAGCGCATGGGCCGGCCGTATGGCGGAACGCCGACTGGCGCGACGCCTTCGACGAGGTGCTCGAGCGCTTTCACTTCTCGGTGCGCGAGAGCGACGAGGACG
>DATDED010000258.1:0-6994 GCA_036523455.1 Gemmatimonadales bacterium | reverse complement strand
CCCTGCAGCATGTCCATCGTCTTGCAGAAAGCGAACCGCACCACCGTCCGGCCCAGCTCCGGCCGGCTGTAGAAGCTCGATCCGGGTACCGGGGCCACGCCGTGCTCGGCCGTGAGCCAGGCCGCGAAGCGGTCGTCAGGGAGATCGGAGAGCGCGGAGAAATCCGCCATGACGTAATACGCGCCGGCGGGGGGCGTGCAGCGAAACCCGGCGGCGGAGAGCGCTCCGCACAGCAGGTCGCGCCGGGCGCGGTAGTCGCGCGCCAATCCTTCGTAGTAGTCCCGCCCCAGCGTCTCCATCGCGACCGCCACGCCTTCCTGCAGCGGCGCCGGCGCGCCCACGGTGAGGAAGTCGTGCACCTTGCGGATCGCGTCGCTCGTACCGGGCGGCGCCACGATCGTCCCGATGCGCCACCCCGTGATGCTGAACGTCTTGGAGGCGCCGCTCACCGTGATCGTGCGCTCCCGCATCCCGTCGAGCGTGGCGATCGGGATGTGCTTTCCTTCGTAATAGATGTGCTCGTAGATCTCGTCCGTCACGGCGTAGCTGTTGTGCCGGCGGCAGCACTCGGCGATCCCCTCCAGCTCCGCCGCCGTGAATACTTTCCCCGTCGGGTTGTTGGGCGTGCAGAGCACGATGGCCCTGGTCCGGTCCGAGAAGGCGGCCCGCAGCCGTTCGAGATCGAGCGGCTGATTGGGAGCGATGGGGACGTAGACCGGTTTCGCGCCGCACAGGATCGCGTCCGGACCGTAGTTCTCGTAGAACGGCTCGAACACGATCACCTCGTCGCCGGGATCGACGATGGCGAGCAGGGTGGCGGCCATTGCCTCGGTGGCGCCACAGGTCACGGTGAGCTCGGTCTCGGGATCCACCGTCATCCCGTACCAGTCGGCGTACTTCCGCGCGATGGCGTCGCGCAGATGCTTGGCGCCCCACGTGATGGCGTACTGGTTAATATCGGCCGCGATGGCCCGGGCGGCGGCGTCCTTCAGGACCTGGGGAGCCGGGAAATTGGGGAATCCCTGCGCCAGGTTGATCGCGTCGTGCTGCGCCGCCAGGCGGGTCATCCCCCGGATGACGGATTCGGTGAAGGAATGGGTGCGTCGGGCCGTGTGCATGGGGCCATATGATAACCTGCTTGACGGCCTCCAACTTGCAGGCTCAATTGGCTCGGTCCACAATGCGTCCGACCCCCCTGGCCGTTCCGCCGCGAGTGCTCCAGGGCCTCGCCGCCGCCGGGCTGGCCCTCGCGCTCACCACGTGCGCGAGGGAAGCCGCGGGGCCGCCGCGCCATGCCGCCTTCTCCGTGTCGCCGGTGCTGCCGGCGGGCCTGAGTCTGGCCGCGTTCAATCTCACGGTCGACAACGTCCGCCTGATCGTGGTCCGCCCGCCCGCGGACACGGTGGTGGACCAGACGTTCGCCTTCCCGGCGAATCAGTCCACCCTGCCGATCTCGGCGGACGTGCCGCTCGAGCAGTCGCCCGAGACGTTCCAGGTCACGATCCAGCTGCTGTCGGGCACGACACTGTTGTTCTCGGGCACGCAATCCCTCGCCGTCACCGAGGGCTCGAGCACGACGCCGGCGCAGATCCCCGTCACCTACAGCGGGCCGGGGCAGAACGTCGCCACGCTGACCATCGGTCCGCTCGACTCCGTGCTGACGCAGGGTGGCACGCTGCAATTCCGCCTGACGGCGAAGGACGCGCAGGGCGCGATCGTGCCGACGTTCTACGCGTCCTGGACCACGAGCGACACGAACGTCGCCAAGGTCGACCCGGCAGGCCTCCTGACCGCGCCGTTGAGCCGGGCGACGGTGAACGTCGTCGCCCGCACACCGAACACCCAGAGCCAGCCGAACGGGGTCACCGCGTCCACGCCGATCACCTTCGCGCCGGTGGCGACGGTGCTCGCGATCGTGAGCGGATGCGGACAGAACGGCCTGCTCGGCACCCAGCTGCCGCTGCCGATCGTCGCCAAGGTGACGGCGGGGGACGGGCTCGGGGTCAAGGGCATCGTGGTGACCTTCGCGCCGCCGGCGGGCGGCGCCGTGACGACGCCCCAGGTGGTCACCGACGCGGCCGGACTGGCGCAGACGACGATCACGCTGCCGTCCGCGTCCGGTCCCGCGGCGTTCCAGGTGAGCGCGCCGGGGCTCACGGCGCAGCAATGCGCCCAGAGCGCCTTCGGTGCCGCCGCGAAGCTGGCCTTCACCGCCCAGCCGACGGCCACCCTCGCCGGAGCCGGCATTGCCCCCGCGATTGTCGTCGAGGCGCAGGACGCGCAGGGCACGCTGGTGCCGACGTTCGCCGGCAACGTCACCATCGCGCTGGGCAACAATCCGGGGAGCGGCACGCTTTCCGGCACGACGACCGTGGCGGCGGTCGGCGGGCTGGCGGTGTTCTCGAATCTCAGCATCGACAAGGCCGGAGTGGGCTACACCCTCCAGGCCTGTTCGCCGGGTCTGACCTGTGCCACGAGCGCCGCGTTCAACATCGGCGGTGGGACCGCCACGCGGCTGTTGTTTACCGTGCAGCCAGCCAACGTCACGTCCGGCTCCGCCATCACGCCAGCGGTCGTGGTCACGGCACTCGACGCTCTCGGGAATGTCGCGCCGACGTTCGCCGCCGGTGTGACCGTGTCGATCGACTCTGGGCCGGCGGGCGCCGTGCTGACGGGCACTTCCCCGGTGACCGCGGTCGGCGGTGTCGCCGCCTTTGCCGATTTGAAGCTCGACAAGGTCGGGTCCTATCACCTCCGTGCCCATGCGACGGGGCTGACGGACGCGATCAGCGCGCGTTTCGACGTCACCATCGGGTTGTCACGGCTGCTCTCCTTCACCGTCCAGCCGGCCAACGTGACGGCAGGGAACGTGATCACCCCGCCGGTCCAGGTGACCGTGAAGGATCTGCAGGGCAACACGGACGCGACCTTCAACGGCAACGTCGTGGTGGCCATCGCCACCAACGCTGGAGGGGGGACGCTCAGCGGCATCGACACCGTCGCCGCCACCGCCGGCGTGGCCAGCTTCTCCACGCTGAGCATCGACAAGAGCGGCATCGGTTACACGCTGCAGGCCACGGCCACGGGCGTGACGACGGCGACCAGCACGGCATTCACGGTCAACCCCGGTGCGGCGGCGAAGCTCGCGTTCCTCGTGCCGCCGAGCACCGTCGGCGTCAACGCACCGATCACGCCGGCCGTGGTAGTGGCGGTCGAGGACGCTCTGGGCAACCTGGTGACCACGGCCACGAACCAGATCGATCTGCGCCCCGGAGTGAATCCGGGCAACGCGGCACTGGGCGGAACGACGACGCTGAATGCGGTGAATGGTCTCGCGACGTTCTCCAATCTGACGCTCGATCAGCCGGGCACGGGATACACTCTCGTCGCCGGGTCGGGGACCCTGACCGCCGCCACCAGTCCGGCGTTCGACGTGCTGCCGGGCGCCAGCCGGTTCCTCGTTCAGGTGAGTCCGAACACGGTAACCGCCGGGGGAAGCGCGGACGTCACGGTGACGGCGCAGGATGGGCTGGGGAACACCGTCGCGGGGTATCGTGGCACCGTGCACTTCCTGTCGAGCGATCCGCTCGCCGCGCTGCCCGCGGACTACCCCTTCGTCGCGGGCGACAATGGGACGCACACGTTCACGGGCGGCGTAACGCTCAGGACCGCCTCGAGCCAGATCGTCGACGCGGTCGACGCGGCGAATTCGCTGATTTCGGGGTCGGCACTGGTGACGGTCAATCCGGCGTCGGCGGCCAAGCTGGCATTCATGCAGCAACCGTCCGACGTGGTGCAGAGCGCCACGATGTCGCCGGCCGTGCAGGTCGCCATCGAGGATCAGTTCGGCAACCTCGTGGTCAACGCGACCAACACCGTCGACCTCACGATCGGCACCAACCCGGTCGGCGGCAATTTGACCGGCGGCGGATCAGCGAGCCCGGGAGCCGGGATCGTGACGTACGGCAACCTCTCCGTCGACAAGGCCGGGAACGGGTACACGCTGCAGGCGACGGCCTCGGGACTCACCAGCGTCACGAGCACGCCGTTCAACGTGCTGGGTGGGGCCACGACGCAGTGGACCGGCGCGGTGAGCACCGACTGGTCCAGTACGGGCAACTGGAGTGGCGGTGTCCCGACCGGCTCCGACGACGTGCTCATTCCGTCGGGCCTGACGAACTACCCGACGCTGTCCATCTCATCTGCAGTGCACAACCTCACGATGGGGATCGGTGCGTCGATCGAAACGGCCGGGTTCCCCCTCGACGTGTTCGGCAATCTCGACGCGCCGTCCGGGCAGATTACCGGTACGGGGACGGTCTTGCTCGATGGCACCGGCGTGACGCTCCAGGGCAGTCTCCCGAACGTGCAGGTGGGCGGCACCGTGCGCGTGATCGGGCCGGTGTTCGTCGTGGGCGACCTGGACATCACGGGGACCGGCGTCGTCGATCTGCGCACGGCGCAGCCCATCGTGGTGAGCGGGGCCCTTACAACAGGATCCAGCGCCGTCCTCGTCGACACGAGCGGGAGCGTGATCACGGTGGATGGGGCCGCCCTCTTCAGTGGCGGTAGCGAAGCGGGCAAGCTGACCAACGGCACGCTCCAGCTCACCGGTAACTTCACGCAGAACGGGGACCCGGAGAGTTACAGCGCGCAATCCGCCTTCATCACCCAGTTCGTCGGGACCGGCACGCAAACGGTCAGCTTCACCAATCCGGGGACCGGCGCCGGCGTGTCCCACTTCGGCGGCTTGCAGGTGGCGAACACGGGCGTTGGGGTTTCGCTGCTCAGCGCGGCGTTCGCGGATGGCTCGTTGCTCGGCGTGGGTGGCGGCGGGGTGCCGGCGCTGATGCTGGGTAACGGCCAAACGCTCACGGTCCAGGGGATCGTGCTCGACAGCCTGATCATCGACAACATGCCGCTGGTGGTGACGAACTCCGCCCAGGGCCTGTTCGCGCTCGATGTGGTGTTCAGGAACTTCTCCCCGTCGGCGATCCAGCTAGACATCACGCGGACCAGCGCGGTCTCCGCCACCTTCACCAATCTCCGGTTCCAGGGGACGCCGCCCAGCCCCGGCTTCCACCTGCGGGCCAACGGTCCCCCGACCGGCGGGCCATTCACGGTGACCCTGGTCACACCCACCCCCAGCGCGGCGACCGGGGCAGCCCGCTTCACCACGACCGGCCAGGCAGTAATCAACTGGCCGTAGTTCTCGCTTGACGGCCCTGTTCTTGCGCAGTCAATTGGCCCGTCCCATGCCGGACCGGCCCTCGTGGGTGCGTCCGATCGCCCTGACGGCGAGCGTCGCGCTCGCGGTTTCCCTGGCCACCTGCGCCAGGGAGTCCGCGGGGCCGCCACGGCACGCCGCCTTTTCGGTCGCCCCCGTCCTGCCGAGCGGCACCAGCCTCGCCGCGTTCAACCTCTCGATCGACAACGTCCGGCTGATCGTCGTCCGGCCGCCCGCCGACACGGTGTTCGACCAGACGGTCGCCTTCCCGGCGAATCAGTCGAGCCTCCCGATCTCGGCCGACATCCCGCTCGAGCAGTCCCCCGAGACGTTCCAGGTCACGATCCAGCTGCTGTCGGGCACGACCCTGTTGTTCGCCGGCACGCAGAACGTCTCCGTCACGGCCGACCAGGTCACGCCGCCGGCGCAGATCCCCGTGACCTACAGCGGACCGGGGCAGAACGTCGCCTCGCTGATCATCGATCCGCCGGACTCCGTGCTCACCCAGGGCGGCACGCTGCAGTTCCGCCTGACGGCGAAGGACGCGCAGGGCGTGATCGTGCCGACGTTCTATGCCTCGTGGACCACGAGCGACACGAACGTCGCCAAGGTGGACGCGACGGGGGTGTTGACCGCGCCGCTGTCCCGCGCCACCCTGAACGTCATCGCCCGGACGCCGCCCACGCAGAGCCTGCCGAACGGCGCGTCGTCGTCCACGCCGATCACCTTCGCGCCGGCGGCGACGGCGATCAGCATCGTGAGCGGCTGCAACCAGGGGGCGCAGCCCGGCGGGCAGCTGCCGCAGCCCGTCGTCGTGCGCGTCATCGCGGGCGACCAGCTCGGCGTGAAGGGCGTCGCCGTACAGTTCACCGCGCCGCCGGGCGGCGCGGTCGTGCCCACGCAGGCGGTGACCGATGCGAACGGCCTGGCCCAGACCGTCGTGACGCTCGGCACGACGCCGGGCCCGACGTCGCTGTCGATCAATGCCAGCGGGCTCTCGCCCGTGACGTGCAATCAGACGGTCCAGACGCTGGCGACGAAGCTGGCGATCACGGTTCAGCCGACCGGCAGCGTGACGGCCGGCGCGTTGTTCACGGTCGTCGTGACGGCGCAGGACGCCCTGGGCAACACCGATGTCTCGTTCGCGGGCAGCGTGACGCTGGCTCTCGGGGCGAATCCGGGCGGGGCGGTGTTCGGCCCGCAGACCGTCACGGCCGTGGCCGGTGTCGCGACGTTCGGGAGCGTCGCGCTCGCCAAGGCCGGCATCGGGTACACGCTGGTGGCCACGTCCGGCGTACTGACGCCGGCGACGAGTATTCCGTTCGACGTGATCCCCGCGGCCCCGGCGCAGCTGGTCTTCTCGGTCGAGCCGACGACCGTGGGAGCCGGGAACCCGATCACCCCGGCGGTCGTCGTCGCGGCGCAGGACGCGTTCGGCAATCCCACACCAGCATTCGCTGGCAGCGTCACTATCGCGCTCGGCACGAATCCGACCGGCGCGACGCTCGGCGGCACCCTGAGCCAAATCGCGGCCGGCGGTGTGGCGACCTTCGCGGACCTGGCGGTCAACAAGGTCGGCTTGGGTTACACGCTGGTGGCGTCCTCCGGCGGGTCGAGCAATGCGACGAGCACTTCGTTCAACGTCACCACCTCGACCACACAACTCGCCTTCACCACGCCGCCCCAGAACGTGACGGCAGGGTCCGCGATCACGCCAGCGGTGCAGGTGAGCGCGATGGACGGATTCGGAAACGTGAACACCTCGTT
>DATDED010000257.1:0-2181 GCA_036523455.1 Gemmatimonadales bacterium | reverse complement strand
GGCGCGTTCATCGCCTGGGATGCGCGGACGGGACGCAAGGTCTGGGAGATCCGCGAGCGCTACCCTGTGTGGAGCGGCAGCGTGACGACGGCCGGTGACGTGGTGTTCTACGGCACGCTGGATGGATGGTTCAAGGCGGCGGACGCGCGCACCGGGAATCTCCTCTGGAAGTTCAAGGTCGGGTCCGGCGTGGTGGGGTGCCCGATCACCTACCGCGGACCCGACGGCAAGCAGTACGTCGCGGTGTACGCGGGGATCGGCGGCGACTGGTTTCTCCTGTCCGGCGACGTTCGCTCCGACGATCCCGCGGACGTGCGAGCGCCTGCGGACTTCATGCCGGATATCGCCCGCCACACGAGCCAGGGCGGCATCGTATGGATCTTCGCGCTGTAGCGGGACTCGGTCTCCTGGCCGCGGCCGGATGTCGCGGCGCCTCGCGCGATGCCGGACAGGCTCCGCCCTCCATCCGATACGAGCAGCACGTAGCCGCCGGCGGGGTCGCCCCGGTTGCCGCGACCCTGGCGAATCCGTTCGCCGACGATCGGGCCTCGGTGGCCGAGGGCGAGCGGACGTTCGTGGCGATGAACTGCGACGGATGTCATGGTGGCGGTGCGGCCGGCAGGGTGGGACCGAGTCTGGTGGACGGGCGCTGGCGGTATGGCGGGACCGACGGTGCCGTGTTCCACTCCGTTTTCTACGGCCGCGCCCGCGGCATGCCGGCGTACGGCGGCGTGCTGTCCCCCGACGCGATCTGGAAGATCGTCACCTACCTCCGTGCCCAGCCGGTCCCCGCCGACGTGCCCACGGAGCGCTGGCAGTGACGGCGCGCGCGAACGCCGTGACCGATCCGACGCTCATCTGCCGTCGATCCTGGGAAGCGGACGAGCTGGTGCGTCGCTGGCCGCCGAAGTTCGCGCACCCGAACAAGAAGGTCGTCTACGACCTGGCGTGTCCGCCCGGGACGCATCACGCGGGGACCGTGACGTCCTCGCGCTGGACGGGAGGGCGGCTGCCGACCGACGTTCCGCAGGGGCGTACGCTGGAGGTCGCTGGTCGCCCCGGGTTCTTCGACTACGCCCGACCGGCCGCCGGCGACGCCACGGTGCACTGGCACCTCAATTTCGCGGACGCGCACCTCTTCTATGCCTACGGCAGCTCCCTGTTCGCGCAGGATGAGCTCCAGACGGCCGAGCATCCCGCGCTCGGCTCGTTGCGCGAGGCGCTCCTGACTGATGGGGACGCGGGGTGCGCCCCGCTGACCGAAGACGCGCAAGGGCCCACACCCGTGCTGGTGAGCGGCGTGGAGCGTCGCTGCCACGTGGACACCGGTGGCCTGTACGGCTACCGCTTCGCTGGGGCGTCGGCCGAGCGGCTGGGGGAAGCCACGCAGCGGCTCGATCCGCCGACCATCTCGAACATCCTCGCGATCGCGGCGCCCTCGTCGGGGCGCGGGGCCTACAAAGAAGAAGAGATCGCCCGCATCCTGCGCACGGCGTGGGCCGGGTTCGTGGCCGCCCGGCAGGAGGCCGCCGCCCCGGTGACCATTCACACCGGGTTCTGGGGGGGCGGCGTGTTCGGCGGCAACCGGATCCTGATGACGGCGCTGCAGGTCGTGGCCGCCCATCTGGCTCGGATCGAGCGGATCGTCTTCCATCTGGGTCAGAATCCCGGCGACGCGCACTTCTTCGAGGCCGGCTGCAGCATGGCGGACGCGCTGCTCGTGCCCCACCCCACGACGTTGCATGTGATCGGGGCGGTGGTGGACCAGCGCCTGATGTGGGGCAAAGGGGACGGGAACTGACGACTGACCCGATCGCCGCCGGAGTGCAGGCCCTCCAGCGCGGCGCCTGGGATGAAGCCCGCGACCGGTTCCAGGAGAGCCTCGCGGCGGGCGAGACGCCCCAGGCGCTGGAGCAGCTCGGCCTGGCGGCGTGGTGGCTGGACGACGCCGCGCTCACCTTCGACGCCCGGGAACGGGCCTACCGTCTCTACCGCGATCAGGGCGACCCCAGGGGCGCGGCGCGCGTCGCGACCTGGCTGGTCTGGGACCACCTCGCGTTTCGCGGCGACACGGCCGTCGCCTCGGGATGGTTGGAGCGCGCCCGCCGTCTGCTGGAGGGTCACGAGCAGACGGCCGAGTACGGGTGGCTCCTGCTGCGCGATGGAGAAGTCGCCCTGTTC
>DATDED010000256.1:0-3248 GCA_036523455.1 Gemmatimonadales bacterium | reverse complement strand
GCGCCACGATGGTCAGCTGCGGCAGCGGGAACGGCGCGCGGACGACGAGGCCCGTTGCCCCGGCGAGGGCGGCCAGGACGAACCAGATGGCCGCCACGAGGGCGGCGGAGCCGGGGAGGCGCGGGGCGGAGCTGGTGGAGGCGGTCATGGTAGACACTCCCGGTGATGAGGGTACGGAAATTATGTGTATACACAACCAAATGCGCGCCGGGAAGGTTCCCGGGTAGAAACCTCGCGCCGGCGGGCAAAAACCGGCACATTACCTCCCTCCAGGAGGCCTTACCGTGTCCACAGCGCTTCGCGTCTGTTTCGTCGCCACGCTTGTTCTCGCAGCCCCGCTCGCCTCGTCCGCCGCCCAGTCCCCGGCCCTGTACGGCGAGATGCATTGGCGCCAGATCGGCCCGCCGCGCGCGGGCCGAGCCCGGGCCCTTTCGGGTGTGCCGAGCCAGCCCAACGTCTTCTATGTCGGCTTCGACAACGGCGGCGTGTGGCGCTCCACCGACTACGGCTCGACCTGGGTGCCGCTGTTCGACGACCAGCCGACGGGCTCGATCGGGGCGATCGCCGTGGCCCCTTCCAACCCCGACATCATCTACGTGGGGAGCGGCGCCGGGATCATCCGCCCCGACCTCGCCACGGGCGACGGCGTCTACAAGTCCACCGACGCCGGCCGGACGTGGACCCACCTGGGTCTGCGCGAGACCCAGATGATCGCCAACGTCGCCGTCGATCCCACCAACCCCGACCGGTTGTTCGTCGCCGCGCTGGGCCATCCCTACGGCCCCAACGCGGAGCGGGGGATCTTCCGGTCCACCGACGGCGGCCGGACGTTCCAGAAGGTCCTCTATACCGACGAGTACACGAGTGGCAACGACGTCGTCATCGACCCGGGCACCCCGAGCGTCGTCTACGCCGCGCTGTGGCAGCAGCAGCAGCAGTTCCGGGAGGGCGCCGACTTCGGCGGGACGGGCGGTGGCATCTACAAGTCCACCGATGGGGGCACGACCTGGAACCCGCTGACCGAGGGCCTGCCCGACGTCATCGAAGCCAACCTCGCCATCGCGCCCAGCGATCCCCGGATCGTGTACGCCATGGTCGCCGGCATCGCCGCCGGCGGGCGCTCCAGCACGACCGGCACCGTCGGCTTCTACAAGTCCGTGGATGGCGGCGCGCACTGGCAGCTCGCCGCCGATAGCACCGCGCGGCCGCTCGACCCCCGCCCGCTGGCCCGCATCGGCGGTGGGGATCTCCCCACTATCGCGGTGGACCCGAAGAACCCGAACGTCGTGTACAGCTCCACGATCGTACTGTGGCGCACCGAGGACGCCGGCCTCACCTGGTCGGCGGTGCGCGGCGCCCCCGGCGGCGACGACTACCAGAAGACCTGGATCAATCCGAACAACCCCAACATCCTGCTCACAGTCTCGGACCAGGGCGCGGTGGTCTCGGCCAACCGCGGCGCGTCGTGGAGCAACTGGTACACGCAGCCCACCGCCGCGATGTACCACGTCACGACCGACTACGCCTTTCCGTATCGCGTCTGCGCCGGCCAGCAGGACGCGGGGTCCGCGTGCGTGGACAGTCGCTCGATGGACGGCGAGATCACCTTCCACGACTGGCATCCGGCCAACATCCAGGAGTACGGCATCGCGGCGCCGGACCCGCGAGACCCGGACATGGTGTTCGGCAGCGCCCGCACCAACGTCTCGTTGTACAACCGCAAAACCGGACAGACGACCAACGTCGGTCCGGGAGCGGACGCGCGCGGAACGGAGTATGGCCGGAACGTCCGCACGATGCCGCTCATCTGGTCGCCCGTGAACCCCGGCGTGCTCTTCTACACGTCGAACGTCGTGTGGAAGACGATCGACCGGGGCCACAGCTGGACCCGGATCAGCCCGGACCTGACGCGCCGCACCTGGGAGGTTCCGTCGAGCGCCGGGAAGTACGCGAGCGAGGTCACGGTCGCCCCGCTGGGCGCGATCACCGCGCTCTCGCCCTCGCCCCGCGACCTGACCGTGATCTGGGCGGGCACCGACGACGGCAACATCCAGGTGACCGTGGACGGCGGGCTCCATTGGAGCAACGTCACGCCGCCGGCGATCAAGCCCTGGACCCGCATTTTCAACATCGAGGCCGGGCACTTCGACACGCGCACCGCCTACGCCGCGGCCAACACGCTGCGGGTGGACGACAACAACCCGCACTTCTGGCGCACGCACGACGGGGGGAAGACCTGGACCGAGATCAATACCGGGATCGCGGCCGTCGCGGTGGCCAACTCGATCCGCGAGGACCCGAGAAAGCCCGGGCTGCTCTATGCCTCGACCGATACGCAGGTGTGGGTGTCGTTCGACGACGGCGCGCACTGGCAGTCGCTGCGGCTCAACATGCCCGCGATCTCGGTGCGCGACATCCAGGTCAAGGATGACAGCACCTGCCTCTGCGCCGACCTCGTGGCCGGCACGCACGGGCGCGGTTTCTGGATCCTGGACGACGTGACGCCGTTGCGGCAGATGGCGCAAGCCCAGGCGGCGAGCGACGCCTACCTCTTCAAGCCACAGACCGCGGTCCGGGTGCGCTTCGGCACCAACGACCCCACGCCCTGGCCCCCGGAGCTGCCGGCGGGTGAGAATCCGCCGCCGGGCGGGATCATCGACTACTACCTCGCGGCCGATGCTTCGGGCCCGGTCACCCTCGAGGTCCTCGACGCGGCCGGTGGAGTCATCCGGTCCTACTCGAGCGAAGATTCGGTGCTCACGCCCGATCCGGCGCTCGACCCGGCCGCCTACGACAAGGTGTGTCGGGCGGATCCACGGGCGACGCATTGCGGGTTGCCCCTCTACTGGCCCGCCCCACAGATGAGGATCTCAACCAAGGCGGGCATGCACCGGTTCAGCTGGGATCTGCATTGGGATCCGATCGGTGAGCGCGCACCACAGCCGGGGGGCGCCACCGGCGCGGTGCCGCGTCGCACGTATCCGGCGGTGAACGCCCCGTGGGCGCCGCCCGGCGCGTACACCGTGCGCCTTACGGTGAACGGCAAGCGTTTCACCCAGCCGCTCAGCCTGCGACTCGATCCGCGGGTGCGGACGCCGGTGCTCGGCCTGCAGCGGGTCGCCGCGTTGTCACGCGAGATGTACGACGGCGCCCGCGCCGCGTCCGGCGCCTACGCGCAGGCCCGCGCCCTCGCGGTGCGGCTCGACAGCGCAGGTGGGTCGGACGCCGCCGTCTTCAAGGCGCAGGTC
>DATDED010000255.1:0-1855 GCA_036523455.1 Gemmatimonadales bacterium | reverse complement strand
GAAGCTGGTCGCGGCACTCGAGCTGCCTCCCGGCCTCGTGCGCAAGACGGAGATCGCGGGCCCCGGGTTCATCAACTTCTTTCTCGCGGCCGAGCAGCTGCACGCGATTCTGCCCACCGTGATCGCCGCAGGGAAGGAATTCGGGAAGAGCGACGTGGGGCACGGCGCCCCGGTGAACGTGGAGTTCGTCTCGGCGAATCCGACGGGTCCGTTGCACGTGGGCCATGGCCGGCAGGCCGCGATCGGCGACGCGATCGCCGCGCTGCTCGAGTGGACGGGCTGGAAGGTCACGCGCGAGTTCTACTACAACGACGCCGGCACCCAGATCGCGAACCTGGCGCTGTCGGTCCAGGCGCGCATCGCGGAGCTGCGTGGTCGACCGGCCGAGATCCCTGAGGGAGGCTATCACGGCGCATACATCAGGGACATCGCCCAGGCGTACGTCGCGGCGTACCCCAAAGACAAGGACGGCGCGGACCTCGAGGCGATCCGCCGCTTCGCCGTCGACGAGCTACGCAAGGAGCAGGACAAGGACCTGCAATCGTTCGGCGTGAAGTTCGATGTCTATTTCCTCGAATCGTCGCTCTACGCCGACGGTGCGGTAGACAAGACCGTGAAACAGCTCCAGTCCGCGGGGCACACCTTCGAGGAAGAGGGTGCCCTCTGGCTCCGCACGTCGGATTTTGGCGACGACAAGGACCGGGTGATGAAAAAGAGCGCGGACCGGGGCGGCGACTACACCTACTTTGTCCCCGACGTCGCCTACCACGTCAACAAGTGGCGGCGCGGCTTCACCCGCGCCATCAACGTGCAGGGCGCCGATCACCATTCGACGGTGACGCGGGTGCGCGTGGGACTCCAGGCGCTCGAGATGGGGATTCCCCAGGGCTATCCCGAATACGTGCTGCACCAGATGGTGGCGGTGATGCAGGGCGGCTCGGAGGTGAAGGTCTCCAAACGCTCCGGCGGCTACGTGACGGTCCGGGACCTGGTGGACGAGGTGGGCGCCGACGCGCTGCGCTTCTTCTTCCTGATGCGCCGCGCCGACTCGCATCTCCTCTTCGATGTGGACCTCGCCAAGAGCCAGACCGAGGAGAATCCCGTCTATTACGTACAAATGGCGCACGCGCGGATGAGCGGCATCTTTCGCGTCGCCGCCCGGGCGCCGGAGACCGCGACCCCGGACGGCGCCGACCTGGGCGCGCTCGCGGAGCCCGACGAGCTGGATCTCATGAAGGCGCTCGCCGAATGGCCGGCGATCGTCCAGGGCGCGGCAGCGGCGCTCGAGCCGCACCGGATCACCGGCTACCTCGAAACCCTCGCCCGGCAGGCCCATGGCTGGTACCACAAGTACCGCGTGCTGGGAGAGAAAGAAGAAGCCGCCCGTCTGGTGCTGGCCCGCGCGGTGCGGCAGGTGCTCGCCAACGGACTCACGCTCTTGGGGATCAGCGCCCCGGACCGGATGTAGCTCATGACCCTGCTCGTCGTCGGCTCAATCGCGCTCGACTCGGTCGCCACCCCGTTCGGTCAGACCGCCGACGCGCCGGGCGGCTCCGCCGTCTTCTTCGCCGCCGCCGGCTGCCTGCTGCACCCGGTGCAGGTGGTCGGCGTCATCGGCTCCGACTACCCGCTCGGCGTGCTCAAACAGCTCGAGACGCGCGGCGTGGATCTCACCGGGGTGGAGCAGGTCCAGGGCGAATCGTTCCGCTGGAAGGCGAAATACTCCTACGACCTCTCCAGTCGCGAGACGCTCGATACGCGCCTCGGCGTGTTCGCCGATTTCCGGCCCAAGATTCCGGCCGCGTTCCAGCAGGCGAAGTACGTCTTCCTCGGCAACATCGATCCGGAGCTGCAG
>DATDED010000254.1:0-2005 GCA_036523455.1 Gemmatimonadales bacterium | reverse complement strand
CGCTGCACCAGGCGAGCCCGCTCCACCCGCTCGCGAATCGCTTCGCTCGTCTCTCCCCCTTCCCCTCCCCGCTCCGACAGCGCCTGATACGCCACCGCCGGGACCTCGAGATGGAGATCGATGCGGTCGAGCAGTGGCCCGGAAACCCGCGCGAGATAGCGCTGTACGCCGATGGCGCCGCAGGAACAATGGTGTTGCGGATCGCCGAACCAGCCGCACGGACAGGGATTCATCGCGGCGGCGAGCATGAAGCGCGCGGGATAGGCGAGGCTCATCGCCGCCCGCGCGATCGTCACGGTGCCGTCCTCGAGCGGCTGGCGCAGCACCTCGAGCACGTTCTTGCGGAATTCCGGCAACTCATCGAGAAACAGCACGCCGCCGTGGGCGAGACTCACCTCCCCCGGCCGTGGATACGACCCTCCCCCGATCAACCCGGCGTCGGAGATGGTGTGATGCGGTGCGCGGAACGGACGCCGCGCGACGAGCGATTCACCCAGCGGCAGCACGCCCGCCACCGAGTGGATCTTGGTCGTCTCGAGCGCCTCCTCCAGGCTCATGCTGGGGAGGATGGTCGGGAGGCGGCGCGCCAGCATCGTCTTCCCCGACCCGGGCGGGCCCACCATCAGGAGATTGTGGGCGCCGGCGGCGGCCACCTCCAGCGCACGCTTGGCATGGGGCTGCCCCTTTACCTCCGCGAAGTCCACCTCATCGCGCGCCCGCTCGGCGAAGAGGCGCGAGACGTCCACGTCGGCCGCGGGCAGCTCGGCCCGGGCGTCGAGATAGTCCGCCAGCTCGCCGAGATTCGCCGCGCCCAGCACCCGTAACCCCGCCACGACGCCGGCCTCGGCGAGGTTCTCCCGCGGGAGCACGAGCGCTTCCGCGCCGGCGGAGCGCGCCGCCAGTGCGACGGGCAGCGCCCCGCGGACCGGCCGGATGGCGCCCTCCAGTCCCAGCTCACCGAGGAGTACCACCCCGCCCAGTCGGTCGGTGGAGATCTGCTCGGTCGCGGCGAGGATGCCGACGGCGATCGGCAGGTCGAATGCCGAGCCGTCCTTGCGCACGTCGGCCGGGGCGAGGTTCACCGTGATCCGCCGCAGCGGAAACTTGAAGCCGGTGTTCGCGATCGCCGAGTAGACGCGCTCCCGGCCCTCCTTCACCGCCCCTTGAGGGAGCCCCACGGTGGCGAAGGTGGGCAGGCCGTTGGCGATGTCGGTTTCGACGTCTACGACGTAGGCGTCGATGCCGAGCACGGCGGCGGAGCGAACCCTGGCGAGCACGCTCCATGGTGGGCACGAGGGACTCTGCGTGTGTAACCGGAATTACGCCGTACGACTACCGACGAACGCAACCCTACTCCGGGGGCTCTACTTCGGAGGGTTCTTTCGGGCGAACGCGAACAAGGTCGGCTTCACCATACTCGGGGCCAGGTGCTGATGCACCACGCCCCAGAAGTAGAAGAACCGGGAGAAGGCGAGACTCGACGGCTGAGACTGGTAGCCGTACACGCAATGGTCGAACCCGAACCGGCTCAATGTCCGACGCAGCTTGAAGACGGTGTTGCAGCGGTAGACGGTTGGGAATACGTCCTCTTCTCCGCGTGGATGGGCTTGCACACGACGAATCACCGCGGCATGGTAGCGGTTCGGGACGAGGCAGGCGGCGACGCCGGAATAGCTCAGCACATTGGTCGTCCGCAGGCACAGGAACCCGCCCGGCTTGATCACCCGACGACACTCGGTAAAGAAGCGTTCGGGGTCGCGCACGTGTTCCAACACGCTGATGCTCACCGCCACGTCGACGCTCTCGTCGTCCACGGGCCAGTGTCCCGCCTCCGACTCGATCGCCCGGAATTCGTCGATGGTCGGGTTGGCCGACGCCGCAGGGTCGACGTCGATGCCGATCACGTGGCGGCACTTCCCCTTGAGCGTTCGCAGCTGCCGCCGTACGGGTATGGGGTCGTCCACGGCCCGTCCACGTCCGCAGCCGATATCCAGGACGATCGAGT
>DATDED010000253.1:0-13174 GCA_036523455.1 Gemmatimonadales bacterium | reverse complement strand
CGCAACGTGATGAAGCACGAGCCCCATCCGCTGCTCACGGCCGCCCCCAAACCCGCCGGCGCCCCGCCGCGCGTGCTGGGCATCTCCACCACCGCGATGGACGAAGGCAACCCGCGCTATTCCACGTCCGACGCCCTGCTCGAGCACGCCATGCGGCACGCGAAGGACGTTCTGCACACCGACACGCAGACGATCCAGCTGCGCGATCTCAAGTTCCGCCATTGCGAGGGGAACTACTCCAAGGCGTCGCACGCCTGCATCTGGCCCTGCGCCATCACCGAGCGCGATCCGGACGATCAGCTCACCGGTGTGTACGCGGGACTCGTGAACTGGGCCGACGTGGTGCTGATCTCGACGCCGATCCGCTGGGGCAACGCGTCGTCGCTCTACTACAAGATGGCCGAGCGCCTGAACTGCATTCAGAACCAGATCACGATCCACAACAAGGTCCTCATCAAGCACAAGGTCGCGGCGTTCATCATCACGGGCGGGCAGGACAACATCCAGGGAGTGGCGGGATCCCTGTTCACTTTCTGGTCGGAGCTCGGCTTCCTCTTTCCCCCCTATCCCTTCATCGCGCACTCCCGCGGCTGGGACGCCGAGGACATGGAAAACAACGTGCGACAGGTGAAGATGAGCGAGGGGTTGGCCCAGGCGTCCCGCGAGCTGGCGGCCCGCGCGGTGGACTTCTGGAAGATCCAGGACGAGCACAAGGCGGAAATGGACAAGCCGATGGAGCGGGCGGGCCGCAAAGCGAATCCCGTGCCGATGCCGGAGGGCGTCACCCTATGAGCAAGCGCATGGACGTGGCGAAAGCCTACGAGAAGGCCCTGTTCGCCGGGAAGATGGACGAAGTGGCGGGCTACTTCACGCCGGACATCGTGTACTGGTGCGCCGGCGCGCCGCCGATCGGCGGAGAGTGGCGGGGACGCGACGCGGTGATCCGCTCGATGCAGAACCGCGAGCAGGGACTCGGGGCCGCCGACTGGGGCTACGAGGACGTGTGGCGCGACTGGTATGACGGGGACGACCGCGTGATCGTGGAGATCCGGGAGCGGAGCTGGCTGAAATCGGATCCGAAGGACGTGATGGACCAGCGAACCTGTGTGGTGCTGAAATTCAGAGAAGACCAGATCTGTGAAATGCGCGACTACACCGATAGTCATCTATACGAGGAGTTCCTCAAGAGACATAGGCAGGACCTGCCGAAATTCGCCAGTGAGTAGTTGGACAACTCCCCGAAGTGACGCATCTCACCACCCTGCCGTAGCCAGTCTCTCCTCCCTAACGCCGGCATCCTGTCTTCGTCTGATCTGCGGACCCCAACAGGACGTGCCCATGCGTCGCCTCATCATGCTGACCCTCGCGCTGGTTGCCGGTGCCCCGGCGATCACTGTCGCCCAGGCCCCCCAGGCCCCCCACCCAGTCCGCCGCGAGCTACGCCACGACCGCCGCGATCGCCGCCAGGACGTGCGCGAGGTACGCGGAGATCGTCGCGAGATCCGCCGCGACCTGCGCCAGGGAAACCTCCGCGAAGCCCGCCGGGACCGGCGCGATCTGCGGCAGGACCGGAGAGATGTGCGCCGGGATACGAGAGACATCCGGCGGGACGGGAGAAACGCGCGCCGGGACAGGGTGAACAGGTAGCAGAGAAAGGCAGAATGGCGTTCAGATGCTCAGGCGCGTAGCGGTGTTGCAGTGACTGAGTGACTCAGGACTGCGAACCGCTATGCGCCTGAGCGTCTGAGTGACTGTCTGAGAAACTGTCCAACTGTCTGTCGTTGCGTCGAGCTGCCCAGTACAACGGAACGCCCAGCAATAGCGTCGCCCCCGAATACATCCAGGCCTCGCCTATGGATCTGACCTTCGCGAGGTACCCCCACCCCGATTGTCCCACGACACCACCGGCGTCGGCGAACAGCGCATCGAGCGAGATGATCGTGGCCCGTTGAGCGGAGGGGATGTGGGCGTTCAGGTACCCCTGCTTCACCGGGCCCATCGTCCCCAGCGCGATGCCGTACACGAGATACAGCGCCACGACGACGATGAACCGCACCGGCACGCCGTGGATTGTTGCTCCCCCCCCGGTCGCGCCCGACGTCACCACGGCGCCCAGCAGCCCGCACAGCACGACCGTCACCCCCTGAACGACCGCCGAGCCCGCGAGCAGTCCCGTGCGCGTGCGCACGAACCGGCTGAGCGGCCGCACCAGTGCGTTGCCGAGGATCATGGCGAGCGACAGCAGCGCGGCGATCAGGCCCGAGATCCAGACCAGGTCCCGGCCGAGCAGGTCGAGGAAGTAGCGCTGCCAGCTGTAAAAGCCGAAGATCATGAAGCTCATGCCCACCAGCGACGCGAGCATCACCGGGCGGACCACCCGGTGGTGCAGCCCGTAGTCCAATCCCTCCACGAACACGCGGCGCATCTCGACGGGGACTCGCCGCCATTCGAGCGCGCGGGGCGTGAAGCCGATCTCCTGCATGGCGAACCAGGCGACGCCGAGCAGCGGCAGGAACGTGGCCGAGCGGACGAGGTACGGGACGGCGAGATCGATCTGGCCCAGCAAGCCCCCACCCAGGGTGCCCGCGAGCATCGCCGCGCCGAACATCATCTGGCCCTTGGCGAACACGCCCTCCATCGGCTCGGCGAATCCCGTCGCCTTGAGCGCGTCCACCAGCCAGGCATCCACCGCTCCCGTGTAGAACGTGTACCCGAGGCCGAGCAGCACCGACGTACCCATGAACGGCCAGAAGCCCCAGTGGAACCACGCGGTCGCGACGTAGAGCAGGGTCGAGACGAGCAGCGTGACCACGCAGAGGATGAACGACACCCGGCGCCCCAGCGTATCCGCGACGACGCCGGTCGGGATCTCGAATACCACCATGCCGAACGTGAACGCCGCGTTCGTCAGCATCACCTGGAAGATGTCGAGCCCGGCGTGGAGCTTGAACAGCGTGTCCACGCCCCAGATCAGCGAGGCCGCGAAGTTGAACAGCCCCGTGATGAGGAGGTAGGTGCGGACGATGCGGCCGGGAGTCATCCTTCGATCGCCCCCGCCGCCACGACACTCGGCGGCGGCTCGCGCCACGCGTGCCACCCGGTGGCGGCGAGGATCACTGCCCCGCCCACGACCACGCGGGGGCCCGGTGTCTCACCGTGCACGAGCCACGCCCACAGCGACGACAGCACCGGCTCCACGAGACCGACCAGCGCGACCTCGAGCGCCCGCACCTGCGCGACCGCGCGCGCCAGAAATACGTAGGCGAGCCCGAGCTGGAACACCCCGAGATAGAGCACGACGAGCCAATCGCCCGGCCGCCCCGCGACGAGCGGCAGCGCCGGAGGCAATGCGACCAGAAACACGAGCGCGTTCCCGGAAACCGCCGCCGCCACGACCGCGCCGTGCCCGCCGCGCTCCTGCCGCGCCACCCACCGGTATCCCATGACGGTGAGCGCCCAGCTCACCGCGCAGCCCGCCGCCAGCATGTTCCCGAGCCTCGGGTTCGGGGCTGTCGCGAAGCGCCGCCCCGGCTCGGAGAGCAGCAGCGCCATACCTACGGCCAGGAGCACCATGAACTCGAGGTCGCGCCGGCTCACGTGCTCGTGCAGCAGCACCGGCGCGAGGACCAGGATGAACAACGGGTGCGTCGCCTGGATGAAGATGGCGCTGGCCGCGGTGGTGAGCTTGTTCGCCAGGATGAAGCAGAGACCCGCGCCGGCGTACGCGATGCCAACCACCGCCGAGCGCCAGGTCCACCCGGTTCGCGCCTCGGGGATGAGCAACAGCATCGCGACCGCGGCGACCAGCGCCCGGCTCGCCGCGAGCTGCCAGGGCCCGAAGCCGCACAGCTTGATGGCGGCCCCGCCGGTCGAGAACAACACCGCCGAGGCGACGACGCGCAGCCGCGGGCTCACGGCAGCGTTTGCTCCAGCCAGTCGTGCGCGATCGCACGCAGGTCCTTGTGCTCCACGTCGGCCTGGGCGTTGAGGCGCCGCATCGTCGCGTCGTCGATCTTGCCCGCCAATTCGGCCAGCGCGCGACCCACCTCGGGATGTCGCTCGAGCAGCGCGCCGCGGACCACCGGCGCGGCTTCGTAGGGCGGGAAGTAGTGGCGGTCGTCCGCCAGCGTCACGAGATGCAGCGCATCGAGCTGACCGTCGGTCGAATTGCCGGCGATCACGTCGATCTTGCCGTCGGCCAGCGCCCGGTAGGTGAGTCCCAGGTCCATCGCCGTCGGCGGGGCGGCGAACCGCAACCCGTAGACCCTCGCCAGGCCGGGAAAGCCGTCCTCCCGGTTGAGGAACTCGTACCCGAACCCCGCCTTCCACCGCGGTGCGACGCGCGCCAGGTCCGAGATCGCCCGCAGCCCTTCGCGCTGCGCATCAGCCTCGCGCACGGCGATGGCGAACGTGTTGTTGAACCCGAACGGCGCCAGCCACACGAGCCCCCAGCGGCTGCGATACTCACTCGCGGCCGCCCGCGCGATGCTGTCGGCCGACGGACCGGGCGCATGCTTCAGCACCGCCGTGTAGGCAGTGCCCGTGTATTCGACGTAGAGATCGATCTGTCCCGCGAGGATCGCCTCGTGACACACGAACGTGCCGCCGAGGTGGAGCTTGCGCTCTACGTGGAGCCCCGTGCGCCGTTCGATCTGCTGGGCGGCGATCTCGGCGAGCAGGTCGGACTCGGTGAAGTTCTTGGCGCCGACGACGATTCTGTCGCCGCGGGAGCAGGACGAGAGGGCGAACATAGCGAGGGCGAGCAATGCGGGTCGTTTTCCGTGGGCTGAAGCCCCGGCTCGGCCCGAATTGGCGCCCTTAAGGGCGCGCCTGCGCCGAGCCGCGGCTTCAGCCGACGGAAGCGACGGGAGCGGTGCTCTCAATTCCGCCACGCGAATTTCCTTTCCACGAGCCCCAGCAACCCGTCCGCCGCGAGCGCCAGCAGCGCCGCCGGCAGAGCGCCGGCCAGGATCAGCCGGTCGTCCACCACCGCGACCCCGCGGAAGATGTAGACGCCCAACCCGCCCGCGCCGATCGCGGCGGCGATGGTGGCGGTTCCCACGCCCACGACGGTCGCCACCCGAATGCCGGCGAGAATCACACTTGCCGCCAGCGGCAGCTCCACCAGTCGCAGCAGCTCGCCATCGGTCATCCCCATGCCGCGCCCCGCCTCGCGCACCGCCGGATCGACGCCGGCGATCCCCGTGTAGGTATTGCGCACGATCGGGAGCAGCGCGTACACCACCAGGGCGACGATCGCCGTCCGAGCGCCGATTCCCCCGAGCAGCGGCAGCGGGATGAGAAACCCGAACAGCGCGAGGCTGGGAATCGTCTGGAACACATTGGCGAGGCCGAGCACCGGCCGGCGCCAGGAAGGTCGCCGTGTGAGCAGGATGCCGAGCGGCAGCCCGATGGCCACGGCGATGGCGGTGGACACGAGGACCAGGAGGACATGCTGCCCCAGCAATCCCAGCACCTCGCGCGAATTCTCGACGTAGAAGCGCAGCAGGCTCACGCGGCCGCCTCGAGAAACGCCCGCACCTCCGGATGCTCCGATTGCCGGAATTGCTCCGTGGTCCCGAGAAACACCATCCGCCCCGCCTGCATCAACCCGATGCGCGTGCCGAGTAGCAACCCTTCGCGTACGTCGTGCGTGACGAACACCATCGCCTTGCCGAGGCGCCCCTCCAGACCCTTGAACTCGTGCTGCAGCTCGGCGCGCGTGATCGGGTCGAGCGCGCCGAACGGCTCGTCCAGCAGCAGCAGCGGCGGATCGACGGCGAGCGCCCGGGCGACGCCCACGCGCTGCCGCTGTCCCCCCGACAGCTCGTGCGGCCGCCGGCCGGCGAACTGCGCGGGCGCGAGCCCCACGAGCGCCAGGAGCTCGCGCACTCGCGCGGCGATCCGCTCCTTCGGCCAGCCTTCGAGCCGCGGCACGAGGCCCACGTTCTGCTCCACCGTGAGGTGCGGCAGCAGCCCGACCTCCTGGATCACGTAGCCGATGCCGCGCCGCAGCCGATGGGGCTCCTCGCTCGCGGCCGGCCGCCCCGCCACCACGACCTCCCCGGCGGTAGGCTCGAGCAGGCGGTTGATCAACTTCAGCGTCGTCGTCTTTCCCGAGCCGCTCCGTCCCAACAACACGAGGGTCTCCCCCGCTGCTACGGAGAACGAAACGTCCTCGACGAGGACTCTTCCCCCTTCCCCCTTCCCCCTTCCCGGAAGGTCGTAGCCAAGCCCTTTCACTTCGAGGATGGCCGTCATTTCGGCGCGGCCAGCACCATCTGAAACCGCTCGTCCTCGCTCGTGCCCCGCCACCGCACGTCCAGTCCGGCCTCGTCGAGAATCCGCAGGAACGCGTCCGCCGCGTACTTGTAGGAGTGATTCATCTCCACCCGCTCCCCGGCACGGATCGCCAGCGTTTCCCCCCCGACGCGGGCCGTGACCTCGCGCCCCGCGCGGAAGTGCTTGCGCAGCGGGTGGAGTCCGGGACGGCCGTCGGTCTCGTCTTCGAATACGATCTCGCCGTCCGCCTCCCCGATCCCCACCGATTCGAGGGGAGCCCAGGCGAACTGCCGGTTCAGGGGATTGTCGTAGCCTGCCACCGTCTGGTCCCCGGCGTATATCTCGCCGTCCACGATGAGCCGGTCCTCGGGGCGCAGCAGCGCGCGCAACGTACGCGCCCCGGCCTCGGGATCGAACGCCCCCAGCGTGTTGCCGAGCAGTAACACAAGGCGCGGGGGCGTGTCTTCGTCCGGCGCGAGCGCGGCGAGATGGTCCGTCAGCGTGATGTCCGCCTTGATCGCCTGGGACCAGATCCCCGCGTCGAGGGCGCGGCCGCAGGCCATTTCCACGAGAGCCTGGCTCGCGTCCACCGGTGTGTAGCGCACGTGGGTCCCCTGCGCCATGAACGCTTCGAGTAACAGCAGGTCCTTGTCGCCCTGGCCCGAACCGAGGCTCACGACCTCGAGCGAGCCGCTCGGCACCAGGCGACCCAACTCGTTGGCGGAGCGCGCGATGAGCGAGCGCGACCGGACGAAATTGCGGTATGCTCCGTCGGAACAGAGCGCCAGCCAGGCCCGCACCGAGAGTGGAAACCAGTAGAAGAACTTCTCCGCCAGACGCCGGGACCGCAGCGAGGAAACAAATTCCTCGGCGATGGCATTCTCAGTGAGCAAGGCGTGGACCGGGATCATGGCACCAGAAGACTTACGGGTTGACGATTGTTCCAGCAACCCGTATGGTGTTCTGAACCGGGTAGTATCAACCTTCTCACTCCTCCAGGAGGACCGGATGCAGATCGTCGAGACCCAGGAGCTCGTACCCAGCTGTCATCGTCCCGAGATCGTCGAGACGAGCGAGCTCGTTCCCACCTGCCACACCTGAGGGAACGCCTGATGCACCAGGGGGCCCGGATTCGCTTCGGGCCCCTTTTGTTTGGTGACAGCCAGCCAGTACTCGGTTTCGGCGCCTGGGCGGTCGGCGGCGCCGGCTGGGGTGAACCGGGTGAGGAACAGGAGCGGCTCGCCGCCGTCCGCGTGGCGGTCGAACGGGGCGTCACCTGCTTCGACACCGCGCCGGCCTACGGCGCCGGCGCCTCCGAGCGCCTCCTGGGAACGGCCCTCAAGCCGGTGCGCGACCGGGTCATCGTCGCGACCAAAGTGGGTCCGCACGACGATCCCCGCCGCTCGCTCGAGGACTCGCTGCGCCGCCTGGCGAGCGACTACGTGGATCTCGTGCAGCTGCACGAGGCCCTGGAGCGCTGGGAGTGGCAGCTCGAGAAGCTCCACGGGCTCGTGGAGGACGGCAAGGCACGCGCGCTGGGACTGTGCAATGCGACGGCGCAGCAGATCCGGCGCGCCATGGAAATCGCCCCGATCGCCTCCTACCAGGGTCCCTACAACCTGTTCGACCGGGATGTCGAGGAGCGCGAGCTGCCGCTCCTCCGCGAGCGCGGGCTCGCCTTTCTGGCCTACCGGCCGCTCGCGGCGGGATTGCTCGCCGGGAGCTACGACGAGCCACCCGTCTTCGCGGCGCGCGACCATCGCGCCGGGATCTACTGGTTCAAGGGCCGTGAGTTCGCCCGGCGGCGCGCGGTCATCGAGCGACTCCACCCCCTCGCCCGGCAGGCCGGCGTCACGCTCCCCGCCTTCGCGTTGCGCTGGCTGCTGGCGCGCCCCGGCGTGTCCGTCGTGCTGGCGGGCGCGCGCAACCCGGCACAGGTTGAGGACAACCTGGCTGCCCTGGAGGGCCCGTTGCCGGCCGACGTGGTCGCGGCCGTGGACGAAATCGTGGCCGCCGCGTTCCGGCTGCCCCGCGCGCTGCCCCGGGCGAGCCGTGAAGCGCAGACCTGGGGCGCGCGCGAGCGGTTCATCGTCGAGCGGCTCGACGGCACGCATACCGCGGAAGCGATCGCGGCGGAATGGACCGACCGGGGCGAGCAGCCCATGGTCGCCGCGCAGGTGAAGATCTTCGCCGACCAGCTCGAAGAAGGGAGGCTCGCCCAGGCGTCATGAATCGTTCGGCCTGCCTCATCCTCCTCGCTGCATCTCCGCTCGCCCCCGCCCCTGCGCTGGCCCAGCGTGATTCCGGGACATTCCTCGTACGCGATTTCCGCTTTACCTCGGGTGAGACGCTGCCCGAGGTACGCCTGTTCTACCGGACCCTGGGCCGCCCACAGCGCGACGCCGCGGGGGCGGTGCGCAACGCGGTGTTGATTCTCCACGGCACGGGCGGGACCGGAGCCCAGTTCTTTTCGCCATTGTTCACGCCGCTGTATCGCGCCGGCGGGCCGCTCGACACCAGTAGGACGTTCGTCATCCTCCCCGACGACGTCGGGCACGGCCGCTCCAGCAAGCCGAGCGACGGCCTGCGCGCCCGCTTCCCGCACTACGGCTACCAGGACATGGTGACCCTGGAGTACCGGCTGGTGACCGAGGGACTGCACGTCGATCACCTGCGGATCGTGATGGGCACCTCGATGGGGTGCATGCACTCGTGGCTCTGGGCGGAGCGTTACCCCGCGTTCATGGACGGCGTCGTCCCGCTCGCCTGTGTGCCGACGCAGATCGCCGGCCGCAACCGCATGATGCGCAAGATGATTCTGGAGGACATCAGAGGCGATCCGGCCTGGCGCGGCGGCGACTACACCGACCAGCCCGCCGGGCTCTCGGCGGCCTTGCAGCTGCTGTTCGTGCTGACGTCGAGCGCGCCCATGCTGCAGCGCATGGCTCCTTCGCGCGACTCGGCCGACGATTGGATCACGGCCTGGCTGGCCGCGCGGGTGGCCGCGACCGACGCGAACGACATGCTGTACCAGTTCGACGCATCGCGCGACTACGATCCCGCTCGCGACCTGGAGCGCATTACGGCACCGGTGCTCGCCATCAACTCGGCGGACGACTTCGTCAATCCCCCGGAATTGGGGCTCATGGAAAAGCTCATCCCGCGCGTCCACCATGGACGCTTCGTCCTCGTGCCCATCAGCGACGTGACCCGGGGACACGGGACGCATACCGTGGCGGCGGCATGGGAGCAGTGGTTCGCCCCGTTCGTCGCCGGCCTGACGCCGCGCCCGTCTCGATAGGCCATGCCTGCGCTGATGGTGGGAGCGTTCTACAACCCGCACCTCGGTGAGGCGCTCGCTTCGGCTCCGGAGGGGACCATCGATCACCTGGCGATGGCCGACCCCCCGCGGGGGGACGATCCCTGGTGGCCCAAGATCAAGGAGCGCTACACGCTGCTGCTGCACGACTACCTGGGCCAGCTGTCGGAGCCGCTGGACGAGCACGCCATCCAGCGCGCCCGCTCCCTCGCAGAGCTGTACCACAGTCCCTGGGTGGCCGAGCACTTCCAGTGTCTGCACACCGAGGACGGCACCTACAACCTCAACTACGTCTTCCCGCCGCTCTATACCGAGGAGTTCCTCGACCGCTTCGTGGCGAACGCCACCACGCTCCAGTCACGTCTCGACCAGCCGCTCGTGATGGAGAACATCCCCGGGTTCTTCGACGTCGCCGCGAGCCGCATCCCGGAGCCGGAGTGGCTGCACCGGTTCTTCGATCGCACGAACCTCGGGTTTCTGCTCGACCTGCCGCATATCTGGCTCGAGGCGCACTACAAGGGCGCCGATCCGAAGTCCTTCCTCGTCGAATTCCCGCTGGAGCGCGTCGTGGAGCTGCACGTCGCCGGCGTGGAGCAGGACCCCGATCTCGCGGGACCGTGGATCGCGCCCACCGCTCCGAACGACGAGATGCTCGAGCTCATGGTGCACGCGGTGGCACGCTGCCCCAGGGCGCGAGCGGTGACCTTCGACGCGTTCTCTCCGACGCTCTCGACGGACGTGCTGTTCTCGAGCGTCGAGCGGATGCGGAAGGCGCTGGGCAACTGACGCCCCGATGAACGACCGAGCCGTGCAGGATGTGCTGATCCGGGCGCTGGCCGACGCTCCGTTCCGGGCCTCGTCGGAGTGGCGCCAGCGCGAGCTCGCCAGCCAGGACCGCGTGGACCGGTTCGCCCGCTTCCTGGCGCGCCACTACTACTACGAGCGGCTGGTTCACTTCTTCAAGTACTCACGGGCGCTCGCCCGTATCACGGGCCGGTTTCCTGAAGCGGTCCTCGCCGCCCCCGAGTTCGCTGCGTTGCTGCCGACGCTGGTCCTCGGCAGCCGCGACTCGGCGGTGGCGGTCGCGGGCCTCGCCACGGCCCACGTGCGCGGCGGAGACATCACCGCGGTGCCGTACCTCGACGACCTGCTCTCCTACGAGCAGGGGATGATGGTCGTCGAATCCGGAGCACGGCTGTGGCGCGACGGCTCGGAGCTCCGGCCGGAGCCACAGATCTCGAAACCGGTCCGGATCGAGGGGACGATGCTGCTCGACCTGCAGGTGGACCTGCCCGTCGTGCTGCCCACGCTGCTGCGTCCGTGGACCGACGTGCCGCAACCGCCGCGGCAGCCCACGCGGCTGCTCATCGCCCGCTCGAGACGCGGCCGGGTGTCGGTGGCGCGGACCAATGCGACGGTCGGGACGCTGCTCGAGCTCGCCGACGGCAGCAAGTCGCTCGAGGATCTGGCTCGGGAAGCAGGGTTGCGGCCCGGAGAGCTCGAGGCGACCCTGCAACAGCTCGTCGACATCGGCGCCGTACGGTTCTCCACGGGCAGCTAGTGACCTAAATGGACGCCCGCGTGACCCTGTCTCTCCTACTCACAGCCTGCGCGAGCGGCGGCATGCTCACCAATGAACGCGCCCGAGCCATCGATGCGCTGTTCGCCGATTACACGGGCGCCACGGTACCCGGCGCGAGCCTGATCGTGATCCACGACGGTCGCGTGATCTACCGGAACGCCTACGGCATGGCCGACCTCGAGCACCAGGTCCCCGCCACGACGCGCACCGACTACCGACTGGCATCGGTCACCAAGCAGTTCACCGCGATGGCGATCATGCTGCTGGCCGGGGACGGGCGGCTGGGCTACGACCAGCCCGTGCGGGAGATCCTGCCCGAGCTGCCTCCCGCCGCCGCCCCGGTCACCATCCGCCATCTGCTGAATCACACCTCGGGACTGCTCGACTACGAGGATCTCATTCCTGAAACGCAAGCGGTGCAGGTGCACGACCGCGATGTCCTGACCCTGCTCGCGGCGCACGACAGCGTGTACTTCCCGGCGGGCACGCACTATCGCTACAGCAACTCCGGTTATTGTCTGCTGGCCCTCGTCGTCGAGCGTGTGTCCGGCATGCCGTTCGCGCGGTTTCTGCACGAGCGCATCTTCGCCACACTCGGCATGTCGGGGAGCGTGGCCCACCAGGACGGCGTGGACACGGTACCGCAACGGGCGTACGGCTACACGCCGGATTCCGGCCGCTTCCGGCCCAGCGATCAGAGCGTCACCAGCGCGACGCTCGGTGACGGCGGGGTCTACACGTCGGTCGAGGACATGGTGCGGTGGGATCGGGCGCTGTATCCGGGCGAGCTCCTGGATCAAGCCACGCTGCGGCAGGCCACCACTCCGCCCACCCTGCCGGCTGATTCGACCCAGTACGGCTTCGGCTGGTTCGTCGACACCTACCGCACCGTTCGCCGGTGGCGGCACACCGGGGAGACGAGCGGCTTCCGCAACGCGATCCAGCGCTACCCCGATCGCCGCTTCACCGTGATCGTCCTGACCAACCGCAATGGCGGCGATCCGGGAACCCTCGCCGAGCGCATCACCGACCTTCTCCTGTTCTCAACCGCACCGGAGCATCCATGACCGATCGCCGGACGTTTCTCGAGAGCCTCGCCCTGAGCGGGGCCGCCCTCGCGCTGGGAGCCTGCGCCAGCGCGACGACCACGGGCCAGACCTCGGCCCCGGCCCCCATCCCACCCGTCACGAAGGACGGGCCGTGGGACAACGGCTGGCTCGACCAGCTCACGGCGAAGCACAAACAGGTCTTCGACATCTCGGCCTACGCGGACGGGGGCGGGCTGTTCTACGCCAAGAACTACTTCAACGCGCACCGCGATGCGTTCGGCACGGAATACCCGAACGTGCAGGCGGTGCTGGGCATCCACGGACCCGCCTACCCGATCGTGTTCTCCGATCCGGTGTGGGAGAAGTTTCATTTCGGCAAACGCGGCAAGATCAAGGACCCGCGCACCAAGACCTGGGCGGTGCGCAACGTCATGTGGCAGCCACGCGAGGGCGAGGAGATGTTCGAGTACTCGGTCAACGCGCTCCAGGCACGGGGTGGCAAGTTCATCTTCTGCAACAACGTGCTGCGGTTCCTCACGCGGACCCTGGCGCGCGAGACGGGTGTGTCGTACGAGGCGATGCGCGCCGAGCTCGTCGCGGGGTTGCTGCCCAACGTCACCGTCGTCCCGGCGATGGTCGTGGCGCTAGGGATGGCCCAGGAGCGCGGCTGCGCCTACGTGTACGCCGGCGGCTGATGGAGGTCCAGATCTTCGGCGTCAGGAAGAGCGCCGATACGCGGGCGGCGCTGCGCTTCTTCGCGGAGCGGCGCATCCGGACGCACTTCGTGGACCTGAACGAGCGGGAGCCGAGCCCGCGCGAGCTGGAGCGCTTCGCACGGAAGTTCGGCGTCCAGGCCCTGGTGGACCGCGGCGCGAAGCGGTTCGCGGAGCTGGGCCTGGGCGCGTCGCAGCTCTCCGACGCGCGCTGGCTCGAGAAGCTCAC
>DATDED010000252.1:0-4370 GCA_036523455.1 Gemmatimonadales bacterium | reverse complement strand
GAAACCCTCGCCGAAGCGCGCGAGCGGATCGGGCGGTTCGAGCGGCACCGGCACGAGTTCGGAATCGGATTCCTGCAACGCCACGGGACCGCCCGCGGTGGTCCAGTCGCCGCGATGCACCTGTTGCCATGAGGGCTGGGGTTGCAGCGTGGCGAGCGACGGATCGTCCGGCGCACGCGCGACGATCCACTGCGGGTCGCCGTCCTGGTTCCGTCCGAGCATGGCGCCGGCCACCACCTCGTGCTCGCCGAGCTGCGGCCGCGCGGCGGCGGCGGCCCGCGACGGGCTCCACAGGGACTGCGCCGCGACGAAGGCGGCCATGGTCGGGTAGCCGGGCGGCGTCGTCAGGGTGCGCCGGGCCGTGCCGAACGCCAGCGCGGTCAGCTCGGCACGCTCGGCGGCGTAGCGGTCGGTGCGCGCCCCCCGCACGATCTCGGGGAGCACCCAATACACCGCGAGCATCGACACCACGGCGAGCCCCCACCCGACGGTGAGCCAGCGGACGCGATCCCAGCCGGCCCAGACGAGACTCGCCAGGGCCGCGATCCCGCCGGCCACGACGACCGCGGGCGCGCCGGGGATGCGCGCCGCCACCTGTCCGCCGTCCACGGCACCGTGGAGTCCCGCCACCACCTCCGCGGGATCGAGCAGCGCGCCCCACACGACGGCCAGCGCCACACCCGCGAGCAGGATGCCGACGTGCACGCGCGCGTGGGGGGAGCTTTGGAGCCGGCCGCGCTGCCAGCGCAGCGACCCGATCCCGGCGTAGAGAAACGTCGCCAGCACCGCGGCGGTGAGCGTCGCGAGCATGAGGAACTGCTGGCGATCGATCGCCCAGGGGAGCACGCCCACGTAATAGCCCAGGTCGCGTCCCAGGATCGGGTCCACCCGGCCGAAGTGCGGGGCGCCCGCCGACAACACCGCCTCGCGCCACCAGTCCCCCACCCCCCAGGCGAGCCCCACGCCGAAGATGATCCCGGTGACCACCGCGAGCGCCAGCAGCAGGCGCTGCGGCACGGCCTCGACGATCTCGAGGTTGCCGACGCGGCGCGGCATCTGCACCGAGCCGATGGCGCGATACACGATGTAGAGGTTGCCCGTGCCCCACAGGGTGGCCACGAGCCAGACGCCGAGCCGCAGGAGCTGCTGCAGCGAGCGCGCCTGCAGATAGACGCCGCCGGCGCCGCTACCGCCCGACAGGGTGCCCGCCCAGGCCCGCTCGGCGGTCTCCACGGCGAACCAGCGGCCCCCCACCAGCAGCGCCGCGAGCACCGCCGCGCCGATGAGCAGCACGCGGCCGGGGCGCCGCCCGATCACGGCCGGCCGGTGTGGCGCGCCAGCCAGCCTTCGACTTCGCCGCGATACGCGGCGAGCGCCTCGGGCGTGCGCGCCTCGAACCGGAGCACCAGCACGGGCTGCGTGTTCGATGCCCGCAGGAGCCCCCACCCCTCGGCGAAGGTGATGCGCACGCCGTCCAGCGTGAACACCGGATACTTCGCCGCGAAATACTGCGCCGCACGCTCCACCAGTCCGAACTTCACGTCGTCCGGGCAGTCCACACGGAGCTCGGGGGTGGACACGGTCTGCGGTAGGTCGGCGAGCAGTCGCGACAGCGGCCCGCCCACCCGCGAGATGTACTGCAGCAGGCGCGCCGCGGCGAACAGGGCGTCGTCGAAGCCGAACCAGTCGCCGCCGAAGAACACGTGCCCGCTCATCTCGCCGGCGAGCGGGGCGTGGATCTCCTTCATCTTCTGCTTGATGAGCGAGTGCCCCGTCTTCCACATGGTGGGGACGAGCCCGGCGCGCTTCAGCTCCTGCGGCAGCACCTCCGAGCACTTTACGTCGAAGATCACGGGGTAGCCGGTGCCCATGCGTTGGGCCAGATCGCGGCCGAACAGGATGAGCAGCGTGTCGCCGAACACCGGCGTGCCGCGCTCGTCCACCGCCCCGATCCGGTCGCCGTCGCCGTCGAAGGCGATGCCCAGCTCGGCGCCCTCGCGCGCGACGGCCACCTGCAGGTCGTGCAGGTTCTCCACCACGGTGGGATCGGGATGGTGGTTGGGGAAGGTTCCGTCCGACTCGGCGAACAGCGGCACCACGTCGCACCCCAGGTCGCGCAGCGTCTCGATCGCGACGAGGCTCGTCACGCCGTTGCCGCAGTCCACCACGACCTTCAACGACCGAGGCAGCGGGGTGTTGCGGCGCACGATCGCTTCGCGGTAGGCCGGGAGGACGCTGTCGTCGGTCGCGAGCGCGCCCCCGGGAGCCCGGTCGAGCTGGTCCGCCGCGATCAGCTGATACATCCGCTGGATGTCGTCGCCGTAGATCGCGTCGTGGGACAGCACCATCTTGAAGCCGTTGAACTCCGGCGGATTGTGCGAGCCGGTGACCTGCAGCCCGCCATCCACGGCGAGGACGTGCGTGGCGAAGTAGAGCGCGGGCGTGGGCAGCATGCCGACCTCGACCACGCTGCCGCCCGCCGCCACGATGCCCTGCGCCACACCGTCGGTCAGGGCCGGTCCCGAGGGCCGGTTGTCCCTTCCCAGCGCGATCCGCGGCGCGCGGCCCAGCCGCTCGCGCGCCAGGGTCGCGAAGGCGCCGCCCACCGCGCACGCCAGCGCGGGGGTGAGCTGGTCGCCCGTGGTGCCGCGGATGTCGTACTGGCGGAAAATCGTGGCGGGGACTTCCACGGGTCCCCGGTTCAGTTCCCCGGCGGGGAAGGAGGAGACGCGACCAGACCGGCGGCGGGGCGGACCGAGGCGCCGCTCGTCTGCGCGAGATCGAGCAGCCGGTTGGGCCGGACCCCGAAATACAGCACCGCGGCGACGCACACGGCCAGCGCGACGGCGCCGAGACGTCCGAGGCGGACGCCGGCATGGGCCTGCGGGAACGGCACCTGCCGCATGTACATCGCCATGATCACCGGCAGGTAATAGCCCGCGGACACGACGCTTGCCAGCACGAGCACGGCGGCGAGCCATCCCTTCCCCGCGGCCACCGCGGCGACGAGGATGTACCACTTCCCGATGAAGCCGGCGGTTCCGGGGAAGCCGAGCAGCGACAGCATGCACACGGCGAGCGCGAAGGCCAGCCACGGCCGGTCGGCCGACAGTCCGGCGAGATCGTCGATCTGCACGTCACTCTCGCCGTGCCGTCCCTTGGCGGCGAGCAGCGCGAAGGCGCCGAGGGTGGTCAGCCCGTAGGCCGCGAGATAGAACAGCACCGCCGCTGACCCTTGCGACGGCGGGGGTCCCGCCGCCACCGCCACGAGCAGGTATCCCGCGTGCGCGACCGACGAGTAGGCGAGCATCCGCTTGAGCGAGCGCTGCGCCAGGGCGACCAGGTTGCCGACGATCATCGTGAGCACAGCGAGGCCGGTCACGATCCCGGTCCACGACGCCGTGGCGGAGAAGGCCTCGATCAGCACGCGTGCCAGGGCGACGAACGCGGCCGCCTTCACCGCGGTGGCCATGAAGCCGGTGACCGGCGTCGGCGCGCCGTCGTACACGTCGGGCGCCCACATGTGGAACGGCACCGCCGCGACCTTGAAGCCGAATCCGACGAGCAGCAGACCGAGCCCCACGAGCAGCAACGGGCTGCCCTGGAGGCCGAGCGAGCTCACCTGGACGCCGATCAGCGTGAGATTGGTGGTGCCGGTCGCTCCGTACGCCAGCGCGACGCCGTACAGCAGGAACGCCGAGGCGAACGCGCCCAGCAGGAAGTACTTGAGCGCCGCCTCCGCCGCGCGGGGGCTGCGGCGGTCGATCCCGGCAAGCACGTACACCGAGACCGACATCAGCTCGAGGCCCAGGAAGATGACGATGAGGTCTTCGCCTCCCGCCATCAGCATCATGCCGAGGGTGGCGAAGACGAGCAGCAGGTAGTACTCCGGGACGAGCAGCTGCTCGCGCTCGAGATAATCGAAGGAGAAGAACACGGTGACCGCGGCGGCGCCGAGGAAGAGGAAGTCGGCGACGTAGCGGAAGTCGTCCACCGCCACCATCGGCGTGATCCCCTCGGACCGCGCCGCGTTCCACCACAGCCACCACACCGCGACGGCGCTGCCGCCGAGGCCCGCGAGGGTGATCCACCCGGCGAGCCGCAGATCGGCGGCCGTGCGATGCCGCCACGCCACCACGACGAGCAGCACCAGCGCCCATGCGGTGAGCAGCAGCTCCGGCAGGAGCGCGGTGAGCAGATCGCGCGAGGTCGAGAGATCGAGGTTCATCGCAGCGCCGCCGGCTGCGTGGCGGTCGGTTTGACGGTGTCGATCAGGTGCTGCGCCGCCGGCTCCATGCGCCGCAGGATGGGCTTGGGGTAGAGACCGATCCAGAAGATGCCGGCGAGGATCGGGATGAGCACGACGAGCT
>DATDED010000251.1:0-15299 GCA_036523455.1 Gemmatimonadales bacterium | reverse complement strand
CCTGGTGGCAGACGGAGACGGGCGGGATCATGATCACGCCGCTTCCCGGCTGGACCACCTGCAAGCCGGGATCGGCGACGGTCGCGTTCCCCGGCATCGACGCCCAGCTGCTGGACGGCGAGGGCAAGCCGGTGTCGGTGGGCGGCGGCTACCTGGCCATCACGAGCCCGTGGCCGGGCATGCTGCGCACCATCTGGGGCGACGACGAGCGCTACCGCGAGGTGTACTGGAGCCGCTGGCCAGGGATGTACTTCCCCGGGGACGGCGCCAAGCGCGACGAGCAGGGCTACTTCTGGATCCTGGGCCGCGTGGACGACGTGCTGAACGTCGCGGGACACCGCATCGGAACGATGGAAGTGGAGAGCGCCCTGGTGGATCACCCCGCGGTGGCCGAGGCCGCCGTGGTGGGGCGGACCCACGAGCTCAAGGGACAGGCGCTCGCCGCCTTCGTGACACTAAAGGAAGGGCACACGCCGACCGACGCGCTGCGCGAGGAGTTGAAGGCGCATGTGGCGAAGAAGATCGGAGCCCTGGCGCGGCCGGACGACATCCTGTTCAGCGCGGACCTGCCCAAGACGCGCAGCGGGAAGATCATGCGGCGGCTGCTCAAGGACATCGCGGAAGGACGCGCGCTCGGCGACACGACGACACTGGCCGATCCGACGGTGGTGGCGCGGCTCAAGGATCAGTACGAGGCGCAGGAGAGCTGACAACTACAAACGCACAGAGCAGGGAGCAGTATGCTACGGTGATGCGACGGGGCTCAGCCGCGCACCGTCACGTACTGCTCCGTGCTCCCTGCTCCCGACGCAGGGCGGCGGGTACCGCGATGAGGGTGATCAGTGTGATCACGACCGCGCTGCTCAAGCACCAGCGGCAGATCGCGTGCAGCACGAACAGCTCGACGTAGGTGAGATACACAGTGAACAACCAGCCGCCGGCAGCGAGCACCGCCACGAGCTGCGTGGGCCAGCGGCGGCTCAGGAGGGCGGGCTGCAGGCCCGTCAGCACCACCGCGAAGATCACCGCGTATCCCAAAACCCCGTAGAACGCCACCGGCACGCCCCACAGGTCGCCGTAAGGGCTCGACTGGACGTACTCGCAGCTCCCCGTGCCGCACTGCAGCCGCCCGATGTAGCCCATCTTGTACAGCCACAAGTACAGCGCGATCCCAAACCCGACCAGCGCGAGCAGGGCGATCGCCTGCCGGTGACGCACTAGCGCCGCACCCTGGTGAGACTGTCCACCAGGGCCAGGAACTCGTCGGACGTGGCGCGCCGGAAATTGTACTCCCGCCCGTTCACGAAAAACGTCGGCGTGCCACCCACGTTGCGCGCGAGACCTTCCTGGCGGCTCGCCTCGATCCGGCCCGCGTAGCGCTGCGCATCCATGCAGGTGCGATATCCGTTCATGTCGAGCCCGATGCCGCGTATCCGGTCTGCGAACAGTCCGGTGGGATCGGAGGGCCGCTGCGCCCACTCGCCGTGCCGCTGGAACAGCGCATCCATGGCCTCCCACGCCTTCCCCTGCTCGCTCGCGCACGCCACCACGAGGGCCGACAGGCGGCTCCAACGATGGATGCTCACGAGCGGGAAGTCACGGAAGCGCCAGCGGACGCGCCCCGTTTCGATCAGCTGCTGACGGATGTCCGGGAACTGCACGGCCCCGAACTGCGCGCACACGGGACACTCGTAATCCGCGTACTCCACGATCTCTACGGGCGCGCTGTCGCTGCCGAGGACGTAGCCGCGGAACGCGCTGTCCGCCGCCGTGACGGGCACCGGGGCGGCGTCGTCCGAGGCGGGGGCGCCCCCGGTGGACGGCCGGGAGGCCTGCCAGATGAGTACGGCGCCCACCACCGCGACCAGCCCCAAGAGCAGGTAAAAGCGCTTCATCCGTCGTCATCCCTCCGCCAGGGTTGGTCGTCGTCCGGCTCGTCCAGACCGAGCTCGCCGAGGTGCCGCTCGGCTTCCTCCACGATGCGCCGGCTCTCGGCGATCTCGGGCGTATCGTAGGTCACGCGGACCTCGTAATGAAACAGCTCGCTCCGCGCGTTGCCCAGCAATCGTTGCAGCTCGGGCGCCGCCTCGAGCAGGCGGCCCTCCCGGTCGAGCTCCTGAATCCGTGACGCCACGCTGCGCAGCAACGCCACGAGACGACGTGCGCGCTCCGGACCGTAAGTCTGATCGTGCATGCTCACCTCTGATTATACCACGGCCGTTTGCCTGGAAAGGGGGGCCCCATTAGATTGCGCCCCGACAGCCCACATCCCGAGAGGAGCGCTTCCGAATGGCCAAAACCCGTGAGCCCCGAAAGACCGCGATCCCGACCACCTTCGAGCAGGCTCGTGACGAGTTGTTCTCCCACATCCTTCGCTGCGGCGTGCTGGAAGCCGCTCCCGAGCACCAGAAGGAGTGGTTCGACGATACCATGTTGTACCTGTCCGACCGCTATGAGGACCTGACCGAGCCCGAGATCGAACAGCTCCGGACGCTCGGGGAACGTTACTGCCGGCCCGTGGTCGCCCGGCCCGCCCCGGTCGCCGTGAACGGCTGAGCCGACAGCACCGCCTTGCGTGAACCGGGCGCCCCTTCGGGCGCCCGTATCGTTCAGGACCACCACGGAGGCAAGTGGCGCCAGCGGTATCCCGCACGGAGACGCAGTCCGCCGCCCAGCCCAACCTCCCCGAACCACCCCCGTGACCTCCCCGGGGCCGCTTCGACGCCGATCAGCAGCAGCAGCATCCCCGCCCCCCGGTAGGGATGCGCCCCCAGATACGCCACGCCGACGCCCCCGTAGGGGGAGATCCCGCTCTTCGCACCCGGCAGCACCAGAAACTGGGCCGTCGCCTCGAGCCGCAGCGCCGTGTGGCCGTCCAGCGAGCCGACCGCCGCGGCCAACGCGAGCCGGCCTTCTCCGCCGGGACGCCGTGCGACGCCGATCGAGACGCCGGAGAACGTGCGACGCGCCCAGGTGGCGACCGGCCCCGCATCCAGCTCGGTGGCCGTCACCTGTTGACCCGTAAGTGGGTGCGTCAGCGCCGCCAGGATCAGGGGCGCGAGCGCGCTACGCAATGGTGACGTCGTAGGTGACGCGGATGTCGGGCGCGAGCGACGCCATCACCGAGCAGTATTTCTCGAGCGACAGGTCCACCGCCCGACGCATCTTGGCCTCATCCACGCCTTCCCCTCCCACCCGGAAGCGGAAGTGGATCGCGGTGAAGCGGCGGGGATGATCCTCCCGTCGTGTCCCCTCCACCTCGATCTCGAGGGTGCGCAGCACGACGCGCATCTTTTCCAGGATCCCGACGATGTCGGTGCCGGTACAGGTCGCGCACGCGACCAGGAGCAGCTGCGCCGGCGACGTGGCGACCTGGGTGTCGCCATCGAGCACGATGGGCGGCTGGCCCGTCCCGCTTCCCTCGAAGACGAGCTGGTTGCGCCAGCGCGCCGATACGTTCGCGGTTTTCCCCGCCACTACCCCTCCCTCTTGTCCGCCGGTCCCCTGTCCCCGGCGCCGCGCCGAGTCGCCGCGCGACCGTAATCCCAGATGGCATACACCGAGACCGCCGCGGTGGCCCACGCCAGCGACCGCGTCAGCGGAGACCCCGCGATCAGGGCGATGAGCGTGAGCACCTGACAGACCGTGACGGCTTTGCCCCCCGCCCGGGCCGGCAACGCGACCGGACGCCGCAGGATCAGCGTGCCCGTGAACGAGAGCGCCGCGACGATGTCCCGCAACAGGACGCCGGTGATCTCCAGCGGATGGAGGACGCCGTGCCCGGCCAGCGTGATGAACGCGCTCGCCATGAAGACCTTGTCGGCGACCGGGTCGAGCCACGGCCCCCAGCGGGATCCGCCGGTGCGCCGGGCGACGAGGCCGTCGGCCAAGTCGCTCGCCGCGGCCAGGGCCACGATCGCCAGGCGTTCCAGCGGGCGGGGCGCGAACGGAAAGGCCGCCGCCAGCGGGAGCCGCAGCAGCGTCAGCAGGTCCGCCGATCCGAGGAGCGGTTTCACTTGTGCCACCCTCACAGGGCCGATACCTTCACCGCGTGGACCTGAATCTGCTGAAGCAGGCCGCGATCTTCCAGGATCTCGACGAGGGCGAGCTCTCCCGCGTCGCGGAAGTGTGTCGCGAGCAGAAGCTCACCGTCGGCCAGTACGTCTTCAAGGAAGGCGAGCCGGGCAACCGGCTCTTCATCATCGCCGAGGGCGAGGTCCGCATCTCCCGGACCATCCCCGGCTCGGGCGAAGAAGCGCTGGCCGTGCTCAAGCCCGGCGCGAATTTCGGCGAGATGGCGATCTTCGACCGCTCGGAGCGGTCCACCGATGCGATCGCCAACACCGCCTGCACCCTGATCACGATCTCCCGCTCGGACTTCGAGCTGCTGCTGGATTTCAATCGCGATATCGCCTACAAGGTGCTGTGGTCGTGCGTGCGCCTGCTCTCCTCCCGCCTCCGGGTCACGAACGACAACCTGCGGTCGTTTCTGGCCATGTCGATGTTCTGAGAAGGTCGCCGCCGCATTCCATGAAGCCTATCGTATTCGTCCTCGCCCTGGCGCTCCCGCTCGCCAGCGCGTGCAGCAGCGATTCCGGTCCCACGGCCGTCCTCAGCCTGACGCCGGTGCTCGATTCCGTCTTCGTCGGCGATACCCTGCCGGCACCGACGGTCCACTACCTCGATCTCAACGGCAACCCCCTCGACCCCGGCACCGTCCGCTGGCTTGCCAACGACCCGAGCGTCCTGCAGGTCGACAGCCTGAGCGGCACCGCGGTCGCGCTCAAGGCCGGCCTGGCGCTGGTACAGGCCCGCGCGCGCAACCTCGTCGCGTCCGCGCTGGTCGTGGTGTCGCGGCCGGTGTCGATCGCCCTGCTGCTCGACACCCTGTATCTGATGCCCGGCGACACGATCACCGTGCCCGTCGCCGTGACGCACGAGGCGGCCGGCGCGCCCACGGTCTGGTTCCGCGCCACCCCCAATGCCGTCTTCGCGCTCGACTCGGCCAGCGGGCACGACAGCGCCAAGGCCGCAGGGGGGCCGCTTCCCTTCATCGCGTTCGCGGCGCTCGGCGCCGACACGGCCGCCGACTCGGGCACCGTGGAAGTGGTGAGCCTCACCGATACCACCGGCGGGAAGGCCGCGTACACGCTGTTCGGCACCGTGGTCCGGAGCGCCAAGAGCGCCGTCCAGGCGATCAACTATCCGCGCGCGGGCGACACCGCCACGTTCCGTCTGCGCGCGTTCATCACGCAGGGCAGCACGACGGTGGAAGCCGTGGTGATCACGGCCCGCACCGAGGCCACCGGGGTCGGGACCTTCGCCATCGATTCCATCTCGCCCGCCGAGGCCAGCGGAACGGGTGGCCTCGACCCGTTCTGCCGGCCGCGCCGCAACTGGGGGAGCTGGTCCACCATCGCCACGACGTTCCCGCTCCAGGCCTTGTCGCGCCAGGGCGGCCAGATCACGATCACGAAAGCCGTCCCCGTCCCCAACGGATTGGCGATCGGCGGGCGCTTCCTCTTCACCGCCCGGCGGCTCGACCTCTACGACGATCCGCTCGGCTCCCTGCCGGTTCGCGGGACCTTCGTCGCCCCCCTGGTCGCGGCCACGAGCCGCTGCACGCCGTGAGCTGCGAGCACCTGTTCGTCGACATGAGCGGCGTGGTTCCCAGCCGGCTCCACGACCCGCAGGACCTGGGCGCCCTCGCCCTGGCGACCGCCAATGCCGCTGGACTGCACCCGGCCGCCCCGCCGATCGTCCAGGCCAGTCCGCGCGGCACGTCGGCGGTGCTCGCCTGTCATGGCGGACACGTCGCCATCCACGCCCTGCCCGACGAGGGGCTGTGTTACGCGGACATCGCCTCGGTCGGCGCGGCCCAGCCGCAGCGGGCACTCGACGTCATCGTCCGCCGGCTGGCGCCCCGCGACGTGAGAACCGAGGCGCATCGTCCGCGCGAGCCCGCTCCCGCACACCAGGACCGGCCCTGAACGCGTTTGCGAGCTATGCCGCCCTGCTGCTTCGCCTGGCCGTCGGGGGCGTCTTCCTGCGGCACGGCATCATGAAGGTGGAGGGCGGGATCCCGGCGCTCGCCGGCTTCCTCCACGGCCTCGGTTTCCCGTTCGCCAACGTGTGGGCGGTCGTGCTGATGGTCGTGGAAACGGTGGGCGCCGGCTGCGTCCTGCTCGGTGTGCTCACCCGCGCCTGGGCTGTCTGCTTCACCGTGGAGATGATCGTGGTCATCCTGCGGGTCCAGATCCCCGGCGGGCACAACTTCGAGCTCGAGGCTCTGCTGTTGGCCGGTGCGGCCAGCCTCGTGACCCTGGGCGACGGCCCGATCGCGCTGGGGATGAAGCTGAAGCGAGGCTCCTAGAGCAGGATCCGCAGCAACCCCGCTTCGGCGCTGCCGCGCAGGAAACTCTCGGCGTCGGTCGCGGGAATGGTGACACCGGTCTCCTGCCGCCCCAGACGGGCGCTCGCCGCCATGTAGTCCTCCACCGATCCGCCCGCCCACTCCACGGCATCGTCCTTCATCTGGCGGACGATCTCCTCCCACGTCCCGACGTAGATGCGGCCGGCGCGTGTCCCCACCCGGTGGATGTCGCCACCCGCGGCGCCCTTGCGCATCCCCTGCAGCTCGGTGAGCAGCGTGCCGAACAGCTCGAGCTGCCGCGGGTCGCGCACCTGGCCGTTCGATCCGATGGCCTCGATCTCCGCCAGCAGCAGGTCGTCGGCCGTGGCGTCGGCGGTGAGCTCTCCGAGCCGGGCGTTCCACGGGACCAGCTCCGGGTCACCTTCGGGCAGCTTGTAGACGCTGCGCTTGAGCTCGAGCAGGCGCCAGATCGCCAGCGTATCGACGTGGTCGTCCGGCTCCGTCCGCTCGAGGTGGAACAGGGCCGCCTCGTACTCCCCGCGATCGTACAGCAGGTTGGCGAGGTAGATGCGCGCCTCGGCCTGCGCCGGATCGAGCTCGAGCGCGCGGCGCAGCCAGAAGAGCGCTCCCGGCTCGTCGCCCAGCCGGTGCGCGGCGTACCCGACGCACGCGGCGGCCTCGGCGGAATCGCTGTGGGCCTCCAGGGCGACTTCGAAGAAGCGGCGCGCCTGGTCGAGGACGCCCTCGCGGAACAGGGCGCGGCCCACCTGGAGCATCAGGTCGTGGTCGTCCCGGAATCCGAGCTCGAGGATCCGATCGAAGCAGGAGACGGCCCCGGTCCGCTCCCCGAATTTCAGGAGCACCTCACCCAGGCCGGCGAGTGCGTCCTCGTGGTCGGGGTCGAGGGTCAGCGCCTCCTCGAACGCCCGCCGGCCCCACACGTACTCGTCACGGGCGAGCCGGGCGTAGCCCATGCCCACGTGCAATTCCACGGCGGCCGGGTAGAGGGTCAGTCCCTCCCGGAGCACCTCGATCGCCTCGTCGTATTGTCCTTCGTTGTACAGCTGATGGGCACGGTCGTCGTATTCGTCGGAGCTGAGGAACGGTTCCCCAGGCATTCGAGCGCTGCCCCCTGGAAGGTTGCGCTATGATACGAAACGGCGGTGAGTTACACAAGCTGGTGCCGGGAGTCAGGTGTCGGGGACCCGACACCCGACACCCGGCCCCTGGTACCCGTCGTTCAGTTCGGCTTCTTGCTGGAATCCGGTGTGGCGGCCTTCGCCTTGGTCGTATCGCGCGAGGTGCGCGTCGCCTTCCTGGGCGTGGCGGCGTGGCGCGTCGCCTTCGGCTTCGCCTTCGCCTTCGCCTTCAGAGTGTCGTGCGCCGCCGCCGGGGTCTGCGTCGGTTTGGCAGCGGGCTGCTGGGCGGCCGCCAGAACCGGGGCCGCGATGAGCGCCAGCGTGATGAGCGTCTTCCGCATACGAGCATGCCTCCAGGAGTGGACCGGGCGGCCCACCATGGACCGCCTCGGCGGTGAGACCCCACGGAGCATGGGGTCGTCACACCCGGAGTTCAGGGACGCTGACTCGGCTGGACGCGACGGGCGCGGGAGACGGCGGCGGGGGCGGGGCGCGGCGGCGCCGGGACATGCGGAAGCACGGCACGTACGTGGGCCAGCGCGGCGGCGTGACTACTCCCGCGTTGCAGCTCCTGCACCGCCGCCGCGGCGACGTCCAGAAACCGGAGGCCCCGCAAGCCGAGCTGCGCGCCCGCAATCACCAGATCCACCGACGAGTCTTCCGCGAACCCGTGACCGACCAGGTCGGCCACCGCATGCAGCGCCGGACCGGTGGGCTCACCCGGCAGCGCCGCGCCCAGGCGGGCGACCTGCTGCGGCGAGACCCCGCGTGACAGGGCGACGGCGACCGCCGCGACCTCGGCGGGATCGTTCGGCCGTGTCTCTCCGGCCGAACGCAACAGGGCGCTGGCGCTGCGCAGTTGCGCGGCGGACGCGCCGACGGCGGCGACGAGGCGGTCGGGCGCGACGCCCTTGGCGCCGCCCTCCAACGCCTTCTGGATGAGCGGCTCGGTCGGGAGGCCGGCGCGGGCCGCGTCCTCGACGATCGAATCGAGCGCCGGCAGCGTCGCGGGTGGGACGTGCCCGGCGAGCCGGTCCCCTCCCCGGGCGCCTTCGCTCTGGGCCGCCAGCGGCGCGGCCAGGCCGGCGAGCAGCGCGATGAGGCGGACCGCGGTCATGGCGTGAGTGGCCGGACGAAGAGGAGCGCGTTCATGCGGCCGAATCCGTCGTCGACGTAGCGGCCCGCCAGCGGGTCGGTCACCCAGCGTTCGCCGTCCACGACGAACATGTACTCGTGCTGACCGACGGGGAGGACGATCGTCCCGCGCCAGACTCCGTCGTGGTCTTCGTCCCGCAGGATGACCGCGCCCGGCTGCCAGTCGGTGAACGATCCCACCACGTCGACCGAGCGTGCGCCGGGGAAGCGGCCGACGAACTGGACGATCCCTTCCTGCTCGCCGAGCGCCGGCCCCGGACCGCGGCTCGGGATGATGGCGATGGCCGCCAGCGCGGCGGCCAGGGCGAGCCCCCAGGCCGGTCGGAACGTGATCGTCACTGCGTGTCGTTCGCCCAGCCACTGCAGCAGCCGTGTCCCCAGACTCGCCGGGGCGACCGGCGTGCGACGCACCTCGGCCATGACGCGGTGCGCGACGCTCGACGGCGGCACGGCGGCCAGCGTCCGCGCGGCGCGCTGCAGGGCTTCCAGCTGCTCGCGCTGGGCGGCCGTGAGCGCTGCGGCGGGGAGCTCGCCGTCCAGCACCCGGTGCACCTGGGGATCGATGTGCGTCATGGGGACTCCTTCAGCGCGTCCAGCAGCGCCGCGCGGGCGCGATGCACCCGCATCTTCAACGTCGGAATACGCTCCCCGGTCGCCTCCGCCATCTCCTCGTAGCTCATGCCGTCCACGTGTTTCAACAGAAACGCCTCGCGCTTCTCCGGCGACAGGCTCTGGAGGGCCCGTTCCACTAGGGCCATCTGTTCGGCCCGCTCGACTTCCGCTTCGGTATCGGAGCGGTCGAGCAGCGGCGGCGCGTCCTCCAGCGGCACGTCGGAGGCGGAGCGCCGGACCAGGTGACTCCGGCACCGGTTTCCCACGATGCGGTACAGCCAGCTCTTCAAACGGGAGGGGTCGCGGCAGGAGCGCAGATGACGGTACGCCCGCACCAGCCCTTCGGCGACCGCGTCCGCCGCCGCATCGGGCGACCCCAGCATCCGCGTCGCGTATCGCAACAGGCCGGCTTCGTAGCGGCCGATCAGGATACCGAACGCTTCGACATCGCCGGCGAGGACACGCGCGACGACGTCCGGATCTGAGATGTCCCGTTCCGCTGCCGACAAGACCCGCGGAGAATTCACCCGGTCACGGGCGGGGCCGCCCGGCGGCCAGGGCGTCCCGAGCGACGAGGAGGAAGCTCGCGGCGCGCAGGCCCTCTCCTTCCACGGCGCCGGCGAACGCCTCGAGCGTCGCCTCGGCCCGGCGGCGGTAGTCCGCCTCGCCGGTCGCCGCCGCCAGCCCGAGGAGCATGTGCGCCGCCCATGCGTTGGCGCCGGGGAGCAGATCGTCCAGCACGGGCTTCACGCGGTCGTCGAACGGCGCGGCGGGCGCGTCGCGGGCGGCGACGTCGTAGTAGCCGCCGGCAGGGTCGGCGAATTCCCGGTCGAGCACGGCCGCGAGATCGCGGGCGACGTCGAGGTAGCGGCGTCGCCCGGTGGCCGCGTATGCCGCGATGCAGGCGTCGGCCACCTGCACCTGGTCCTGCAACAGTCCGGTGAGGGCGCCGGTCGCGGTGTGCCGCACCCCGGTACGCGGGGCGTACACGCGGCGCAGCAGCGTGTCGAGCGCCGCGATGGCCCGGCGCTCCGCCAGCGAGTCCCGCAGACCGTCCGCGGTCGCGATCGCCGTCGCGATGGCGTAGCCGTCGCGATCGGCGAACAGCGCGCGACCCTCGTGGTAGGTCAGCGCCCGCAGCAGCCGCGTGAGCTGATCGCCGCCGGCGTCGCGAAACCGCGTATCGGCGGTGAACACCCAGGCGAGCGCGAGGACGCGCGCCAGCGCGGCGCGCGCGATCTCCTGCGGCTGGTCCAGCGACGCGTCGGCTACCGCACCGGAATCGAGCAGGGTGGCGAGCGCCGTCCGCGCGACCGCGAAGGCCGCGCTGTCGCCGGTGCGCGTGTATTCGGTGAGCAGCAGCATCACGCCCTGCGAGGCCGACAACCCGTCGAGGCGCCGGCCGGCACGGACCGAGGAATCGATGGCGGTCCGCACGGCGGCGATCTCGGCCGTCAGCGCCTGGGGGCGGAGCACGCCGTGCGCGCCCTGCCCGCGCGACAGGGCCAGCTGCCGTACCACGGCGGCGTGGCGCGACAGGAACTCGCGGCGCTCGCGGAAGTCCTTCGCGATCTCGGGCAGCAGCTGCTTCAACCCGCGCCCGGTGACGGGGTCGTCGCCCGGAAAATACGTGCCGCCGAAGAACGCGGCCCCGTCGGGGGTGAGAAACACCGTGAGCGGATAGCCGCGCAACCCGGCGAGCGAGAGCACGGCGGCCTGATAGCGCTCCGCCACATCCGGCCGCTCGTCGCGATCGACGCGCACCGGCACGAACAGGGAGTCGATGAGTGCGCCCAGATCGGGATTGGAGTACACCTCCCGGTCCATCACCGTGCACCAGCGGCAGTCCTCGGCGCCCACGTACAGCAACACCGGCCGGTCGAGTCGGGCGGCCAACGCGAACACGTCACGGCTCCACGGCTGCCAGCTCACCGGCTGGCGCGCGGCGCGCGCGAGATAGGGCGTCGCCGTCTGCGCCATGCGGTTGACGAGGGCGGCGTGCTCGGTGGCGCAGGCGAGTGCGAGCGGCACCAGAAGCACGGAGGAATGCGAACGGGCTGACATGGATTCCCGAGAGGGAATGTACATACCCTCCGGGTGGTGAACCCGTTCCCCCCCAAGGTGCGGTCAGCCGGTGTGGTGCACCATGAAGCCGAACGTCACGCTTGCCAGCGCGTGATAGCGGCCGTCCAGTCGCACCCGGCGATAGGTGTAGTCCAGCCGCACCGTCGTCCGATCGTCCGCGGTCACCGCGACCCCGACGCCGCCCTGATAACCCGTGAACAGGACCGCCCCGCCACGTTCAGCGAGCAGCAAACCGGTACCGCCGGCGCGCCCGACGAAGGTCACCGGTGCAACGGGCCGCAGCTGCGCCGAGAGCGAGAGATCCAATACTCCGACAAACGCGGGGATCACCAGGGGCCGGAGATACGTGTCGAGGGACGCGTCGAAGCCCAGCACCCGCGGACCGCCGCTCCCCACGCGAACGCCCGCTTCGGGCTCGGCATACTCGCCGGGATTCGTGGCCCCGACCTGAATCCATACAGACTGCGCGACGAGGGACGGCACCGCAGTGAGGATCAGTGCGAGTGAGAAGCTCGGGATCGAACGACGCATGACGCGCTCCGGGGTGAGGCCGCGTTGAGGATCGCCGCGGCGATTCAAGCCGGATTCAAGGACCCCAGGGTGTTATGCTTCCAGCCGATGACGACGCCGGTCACGACGATCACGCCCAAGGTCAACGGCCCGCTGCGCGTGGAAGGGCCGGTGCGCATTCTCGCGCCGGATGGCACGGAAATCCCGGTGCCGCCTCGCAAGGACGGGACGCCGGCGCAAGTTGTTGTCCTGTGCCGCTGTGGCGCTTCGGCGACGAAGCCGTTCTGCGACGGGTCCCACAAACGGATCGGATTCGACAGTGCTGCCCCGCCCACCCCGGAACCCCCCGCCCTGAGCGCCGGGGGGTAACCGTGTTATAGTTGGTGCCGGTCCCGGGCTCCCCGCCCTCAGCCCGCTGCGGCTGGGGTGCGCCAAGCCCAAGTGCAGTGCAGCACCGCCTCTTGTGGAGGAGAGACAATGGCAAAGGCCGGAAAAACCCCGATGGCGGCCGACGAAGGGTACTGTGTGAAGTGCAAGACGAAGCGCACGATTTCCAACGCGCAGGAAGTGAAGATGGCGAACGGCCGCCCGGCGTTGAAGGGCGTGTGCCCGGTCTGCGGCACGGGCATGTTCAAGATCCTGCCTCCGAAGTAGTCACCACGTCGTAACAGTCGAGCCCACATAGACCGAAGGCCCGGCGTCATCGCCGGGCCTTCGTCGCGTTCACTGCTCGGCCATGAACGGATAGGCGAAGTCGGAGGGCGGCGAAAAGTTCTCCTTGATGGCACGCGGCGAGACCCAGCGGATCAGGTTGAAGAGACTCCCGGCCTTGTCGTTAGTGCCGCTGGCGCGCGCCCCGCCGAAGGGTTGCTGCCCCACCACCGCGCCGGTCGGCTTGTCGTTCACGTAGAAGTTCCCCGCCGCGTACCGCAGCACGCGCTGCGCCTCGGCGACGGCCGCCCGCTCCCGACCGAACACCGCCCCGGTGAGGGCGTAGGGCGAGGTGGCGTCGACCAGCTGCAGCGTCTCCGCCCAGCGCCGCTCCGGATAGACGTGCAGCGTGAGCACGGGGCCGAAGATCTCCTCGCACATCGTGCGGTATTTCGGGTCATCGACCTGGAGCAGCGTCGGCTCGATGAAGTAGCCGTCGCCGTCGGCGGCGCCTCCGCCGGACAGCACCTTAACCCCCGGAGCCGTCCGCGCCTCGTCGATGTACTCCTTGATCTTGTCGAACGCCTTTCGATCGATGACCGCGCCCATGAAGTTGCGGAAGTCGGCCGGGTCGCCCATGCGGACGCGCTCCAGCATCCCGAGCACGCGCTCACGCACCGCCGGCCAGAGCGAGTCGGGCACGTACGCGCGGGACGCCGCCGAGCACTTCTGCCCCTGGTACTCGAACGCCCCGCGCACGATCGCGGCCGCCAGCGCATCGGGGTCGGCGCTCGCGTGGGCGAGGATGAAATCCTTACCGCCCGTCTCCCCCACCAGCCGCGGGTAGCCCGCGTACTGCCGCAGATTCTTCCCCACCGTCTCCCACAGCCACTGGAAGACCTCGGTGGACCCGGTGAAGTGGATGCCGCCCAGATCGCGGTCGGCGAGCAGCGCGGTGCTGATCTGCCCGGAGTTGCCCGGAAGGAAGTTGATGACGCCGGGCGGCAGGCCGGCCTCCTCCATGACCTTCATGAGGAAGTAATTCGAGTACACCGCCGTGGCCGCGGGCTTCCACACGACCGTTGCCCCCATCAGCGCCGGGGCGGAGGAGAGATTGCCGCCGATCGAGGTGAAGTTGAAGGGACTGATCGCGTAGACGAACCCCTCGAGCGGTCGGTAGTCGAGCTGGTTCCAGGTGCCCGCCGCCGACAGCGGCTGCTCGGCCTGGATGCGTTCGGCGAAGTAGGGATTGAAGCGGAAGAAGTCGATCAGCTCGCAGGCCGCGTCGATCTCGGCCTGGTGCGACGTTTTGCTCTGCCCCAGCATCGTGGCGGCATTGACCGTCGCGCGGTACTTGCCGGCGAGGAGATCGGCGGCCTTGAGGAAGACCGCGGCGCGCTCCTCGAGGGACGCGGCCGCCCAGGCGGGCCACGCGGCCCGCGCCGCGGCGACGGCCGCCGCCGCTTCCTTCGGCCCCGCCTGGTGCACCTTGGCGAGCACGTGGTGATGGCAGTGCGGCATCACCGTGTCGATCGTCTGAGCGGTCCGGACTTCCTTCCCGCCCACGATCAGCGGAATCTCGATCGGCTGGGCGCTCATGTCGCGGAGCGCGCGCTTCAGCTCTTCACGCTCGGGAGTGCCGGGCGCGTAGGAGCGGACCGGCTCGTTCTGGGGGGTGGGGATCTTGGACATGGGCGAAATTTAGCCGGATAGTGGCTCAGCGCGATCCTTTCACCATCAGGCTATCGGACACCCGCACCGCCGCCATCGGCTGCACCGTCCGCTTCTGGCCGCGCGGGATCATGCCGTTCAGGTTGGCCAGCTCGAACGCGCTCACCGCCATCACGGTCGACGCCTGGCGCAGGTCCCAGTCGATCGCCTTGTCGTAGGTGTCCGACTGGGAGTGGTGCGTGTGATTGTAGCCGCGCGTGATCTGGTTGAAGTTGAACCCGGGCACGCCGTAGGGCAGGAAGGAGAGATGGTCGGTCCCGCCCTTGTTGTTGTCGGTCACGGTGTCGGCGTGCAGGTCGTGCACCGGATTGAGCAGCTCGCGCCACAGGTAGTAGAGGTCGAGGCGGCTCTGCAGCGCCTGGCCCGTGATCGCCCCCACGCCGTTATCGAGGACGACCACCGCCTGCATCGAATCGGCCTCCGCCGCGTGCGCCTCGGCGTACTTGCGCGACCCGATCAGCCCCTGCTCTTCGCCGGTCCAGAGTCCGATCCGGACGGTGCGGCGCATGGGAAGTCCGATCGTCTTGAGAATCCGGAGCGCTTCCATCATCACCACCGAGCCGGCACCGTTGTCGGTGGCGCCGGTGCCGCCGTGCCAGCTGTCGAAGTGCGCGCCCAGCATCACCACCTCGCTCGCCTTGTCGGTGCCGGCGATCTCGGCGGTGACATTGGCCGGGTAGCGATTGTCGTCCAGGAAACGGGTCTGCAGGTTGAACTCGATCCTGGCCGGCATTCCCCGTTGCGCCACCCGCCAGAGGGTGCCGTATTGCTCATGAGCAACGATCAGATTGGGGGTCGGGTTGTAGACACTGTCCCGCGCGGTGCGCCCGTCGAAATGACCGCCGCTCAGGAACATCCCGTAGGTCCACGCCGACGGCTGCAGCACCGCTGCTGGCTGCTCGCGGCGCAGCATCGCGGAGATCAGGGTGTTCAACCGGAAGCCTCCGCCGAACCCTCCACCCTGCCCGCCCGGCGTGCGCGGTGGCGGCGGATTGATCAGGTCGTCGAGGGTGGTCCGGCGATCGGCGGGATCGAATTCCGGC
>DATDED010000250.1:0-10889 GCA_036523455.1 Gemmatimonadales bacterium | reverse complement strand
CAGGAGGCTCAGCGCGGAGGCTGAGATCACCGCTTGCTTGACGGGCACGTGCGCATAACGCCGCGCCTGCGTCAGGTACTCCACCGCGTAGACTTTGTAGCGAAACGGACCCGCCGTCAGCCGCGGCAACTGGCGTACATGCCCGTCGGCAAAGCGAATCGCGACGCCTTCGGGCGCGAGGTGCTCCAGTCCCTGGATCGGATACGTAGCGAAGCTCGGTTTGGCCTGTTCGCCATCCGAGATGACCGGCGATCCGGTCTGTTCAAGCTGTTGAACGGTTTCCCGCACCGCGGCGTCGCGGAGCGCATCCAGCTCGGGCTTCGACAGGAAGCCGGCCTGGAACGCCTGCATGCCGTCGATCAGTGCCTGCGGTCTGGGAATGCTCCCGATTGGCTCGGTCGGCAATGACATGGGATCCAGCCCAATCCTCGGCAAGAATTCGTGCATAAAGTGCCGCCGCCGAGCCTTGCTGACAACCGAGATCCCTGTAAGACGACCCGAGTTCATCCGTCAGCAGTGTGTGAAACTCCACGGACGGACTTGACGTCGTAGACTGTGCCTAATATTGTACCGACATCAATTATGACTGTAGTCATTCTTAGTCCATGTACAGCGAGCTAAATCATGACAGAGCTTGAGGTTTCGCGCCGCGAGCGGAAGAAAGAGGAGACCAAGGAGCGCATCCTCCGAGTCTCCTTCGAGCTGTTCCGCAAGCACGGCGTCGAGGCAACCACCGTGGATCACATCTGCGAGGCCGCCGACGTCGCCAAGGGGACGTTCTTCAACTACTTCCCGCACAAGGAAGAGTTGTTCGGCTACCTGGGCGAGGTGTGGGTGGACGAGGCCGAGCGCCGAGTCGCAGAGGCCCTGGAACACGGCCCGCCCACCTGGGCGCAGGCGCGCGACACCTTCATCGAGTTCGCCGGCTACTACGAAGAAGACCGGAACCTGGGGAAGTACATGGCCCAGGAATGGAGCCGGGGCCGCTTCGATCCTGCCGACGAGGTGTGCCGTCGCTGGGACGAGCTGGGTAAGCGGGTCATCGTCCTGCTCCAATCCCGCGGCGAGCTCCGCGCCGACGTCGACCCGGCGCTGATCCATCGCATCCTGGGCGACGTCTACCACGACACCATCGTCATGTGGCTCGAGTCGCCCGAGCCGCCATTCTCACTCCAGGACGAGCTTCGCAGGCGCCTGACCCTCGTGGTCGAAGGGCTTGCCCGGCGGAAGCCCAAGGAGGGCAGATGAGACGCCTGTTGCTCTCGCTGGCGGTGGCGGGCACTCTGGCGGTCCCCGCCGTCGCGCAGACCCCTACCGACACGCTGCACCTGACGCTCGATCAGGCGGTGCAGCGCGCGCTGGAGCGGAGCTTCGCCATGCGGCTGGCCCGCGCCGATGTGCTCGATGCGGACGGCCAGGTGCGGGAAGCGTTCTCGGCGGCGCTGCCCCAGGTGACGGGGACGCTCACCTACACGCGGCAGTTCGCCTCGATCTACAAGGGCCTGGGCGGGACCGACACGAGCTCGCTGGGGGACCTCTTCAAGAACACGCCGTTCGGCGCTCCCAACGCCTGGAATCTCCAGATTCAGGCGACGCAGACCCTGTGGTCCGGCGGAAAGGTCGGGTCGGGACTGTCGGCGGCGCGGGCGGCGCGGAACATCGCCGCCCTCGGGGCGTCGGAGACGACGGCCGAGGTGGGCTTCCAGGTGAAGCAGGCGTACTGGAACGCCGCGCTGCAGAGCCGGCTGCTCGAGATCGCCAGCCAGAATCTGGATCAGGCGCGCGCCCAGCTGCGTCAGGTGCAGTTGTTCCGCCAGGCCGGCACGCGCGCCGAGTACGATCTGCTGCGGGCGCAGGTGGACGCCGCCAACCAGGAGCCGGCCGTCGTCGCGGCGCGCAACGACCTCGATCTGGCCGTGCTGGAGCTGAAGCGTCTCCTCGATTTGCCCGCCGACCAGCCGCTCGAGCTCGCGACGCCGCTCGAGTCTCCCGAGGCGACCATTCCGGTCGTGGCGACCGACTCGATCGGCGGGCCGGACCGGCCGGCGCTCGCGCAGGCGGAGGCGACCGTGCGCCAGCAGAAAGAGCTCCTGGACGTCGCGCGCGCCGATCGCTGGCCGACGTTGTCGGTGGCGACGACGTACAACGAGCAGGCGTTTCCCCAGAGCGTGTTCCCGTCCACCGTGGACCAGTTCCGGCGCGGCTGGAACGGCGAGGTGAAGCTCTCGTTCCCGATCTTCCTGGGCTTCCGCACCGGGGCGCGGGTCGAGCAGGCGCGCGCCGCGCTGCAACGGGCGGAAGCGCAGCGGGACCAGGTGCACAAGCAGGTGGAGCTGGACGTGGCGCGGGCGCGGGCCGAGGTCGCGCGGGCGCAGGCGCTGCTCGCGGCGCGTCGCGAGACGGTGCGCCAGGCGGACCGCGCCCTGCACATCGCGGGCGTGCGCTACACCAATGGGATCTCCACGCAGCTCGAGGTGTCGGACGCTCGGGTCGCCGCGCAGCAGTCGCAGGTGAACGAAGTACAGGCGACCCGGGACTACGTGGTCGCCCTGGCCCGGCTGGAGCGGGCCCTGGGACGGACGGTTCCCGTCGTCCAGCAACCGATTACACCGATCGCGCAGTCTCTCAACCCTGAGGAAACACGGCCATGAAGCGATTCACGATGCTGGGCACGCTCTCCGTGATGGTGCTCGCCGGCGCGACCCTCGCGGGATGCGGCAAGGGTACTGCCGCAGCAAAGCCCGGCGACTCGCTCCGGACCGCGGTGCTCGGGCCCGACGACGTGGCGCGCGCCGCGCGGCGCGACCTGATCGCAGGGGTCCCCGTCTCCGGCACGCTGCAACCCTCGGTCGAGGTGAGGATCGCCTCGCCGATCCCGGAAGTGGTGGAACAGGTCTTGGTCAAGGAAGGCGAGGCCGTGCGACGCGGCCAAGTGCTGGCCCGGTTCCGCACCAGCGTGGTGGAGCCCGCCGCCCTTTCCGCCGAAGCGCAGCGCCGCAAGGCCGAGGCCGACTATCAGCGGATGCAGAACCTCTACAAGGAAGGCGCGGTCTCCGAGCAGGACGTGGAAAGCGCCGAGGTGGCGCTGCGGGCCGCCCAGGCCAACGAGGCCGGTGCGCGGAAGCGCCTCGATGAAGCCACGGTACGGGCGCCGGCGAGCGGCGTGATCAGCCGCCGCGCCGTCGATTCGGGCGACCGAGTAAAGGACGGCGATCTGTTGTTCCAGCTCGTGGATACGCGCGAGCTCGAGTTCGAGGCGACTGTGCCGAGCGAGTATGTGAGCGCCGTGCGGATCGGCGCCCCCGTCATGCTGACGGTGACCGGCGCGGACTCGGGGCTCACGGGGCGCGTGGCACGCGTCAACGCGACGGTGGACGAGGCGACGCGGCAGGTGAAGGTCTACCTCGCGGTGGCGAACCACGCCGGCCGTCTGGTGGGCGGCCTGTTCGCGACCGGACGCATCGTGCTGCACGACGTCAAGAACGCCGTCGCCGTGCCGCGCACGGCGGTGCGCACCGGAGCGGACGGCAAGGCCTACGTGCTCATCGTCGAAGGGGGCAAGATCGCCCGCCGCGACGTCACCGTGGGCGCCGCCGACGAGCAGGCGTCCCTGGTGGAGATCAAGACCGGTCTCCAGGGTGGGGAAACGGTGATCGTGGGCCCCGCGAACGGGCTCGAGGCTGGTGACCCCGCGACGATCGCGGGAGGAGAGGGCTGAGCCATGTTCCTGAGCGACCTGTCGATCAAGCGACCCGTCTTCGCGTCGATGATGATGCTGGCGCTGGTGGTGCTGGGACTGTTCTCCTACCGGCGGCTGAACATCGATCAGTTCCCGGACGTGGAGTTCCCGTTCCTGGTGATCCAGACCCGCTACGCGGGCGCGAGCCCCGAGTCGGTGGAGCGGGAGGTCACGAAGAAGATCGAAGAGTCGGTGAACACCGTGGAGGGGGTGAAGCGGATCCAGTCCACCTCCACGGAAGGATTCTCGACCATCTTCGTGCTGTTCAACCTCGGGACGAAGCTGATGGACGCGCAGGCCGACGTGCGCGCCAAGATCGACGCCATCCGGCAGGACCTGCCGACGGACATCGATCCGCCCGTCATCTCCCGGGCCAACCCGTCCGACCAGCCGATCTTCGTGCTGGCGGTGCAGGGTGAAAACTGGGCCCTGCGCGACCTCACCCGCCTCGCCGACGAGGTGGTGAGCCGCCGCATTGAGAACGTCTCCGGGGTCGGCAGCGTGTCCCTGGTGGGCGGCCTCAAGCGGGAGATCCACGTGCTGCTGCAGCCCGACCGGCTGCAGGCGCTCGGCATCTCGCCCGACATGGTGACGGCGGCGCTGCGGCGCGAAAACGGTGATGTGCCGGCGGGTCGGGTGGAGCAGGGGAACGCCGAGCAGCTCGTCCGGGTCGCGGGGAAGATCCGCGATCCGAAGGATTTCGCCGCGCTGATCGTCACGATGCGCAACGGCATCCCGGTGCGCCTGGGGCAGATCGCCCGCATCGAGGACGCCCAGGAGGAGGCGCGCGACGTCGCCTACGTGAACGGCGATCGCGCCGTCGCCCTCGAGGTCCGCAAGACCTCGGGCGCCAACACGGTCGAGGCGACCGACAACATCAAGCAGGTGATGGCGGAGCTCGAGCCGACGCTGCCGCACGGGGTGCGTCTGGCTGTCGTGCAGGACAACTCGACCTGGATCCGCAACTCGGTGGACGACGTGCAGAAGACGCTGCTCGAGGGCGCCTTCCTCACGGTGTTGATCGTCTTCCTGTTCCTCAACTCGTGGCGCTCGACGGTGATCACCGGGCTCACGCTCCCGGTGTCGGTGATCTCGGCGTTCCTGGCGATTTACGCCTTCGGCTTCACGATCAACATCATGACGCTGATGGCACTGTCGCTGGCGATCGGGATTCTGATCGACGACGCGATCGTGGTGCGGGAGAACATCGTGCGCCACGTGGAGCGCGGTGAGGATCACTACACCGCCGCCCGCAAGGGCACCGCCGAGATCGGCTTTGCCGTGATGGCGACGACCATGTCGGTGATCGCGGTGTTCGTCCCGGTCGCCTTCATGAAGGGCATCGTGGGACGGTTCTTCTTCCCGTTCGGGATCACGGTCGCCTTCGCGGTGCTGGTATCGCTCTTCGTGTCGTTCACGCTCGACCCGATGCTCTCCTCGCTGTGGTACGACCCACAGGCGGAAGGCGGGGCGCGGCGCGGGCCGATCGGGCGCGCGCTGGAGCGGTTCAACAACTCGTTCGTGGGGCTGGGCCAGCGCTACCGCCGGGTGATCGCCTGGGCGCTCGACCATCGGCTCGCGACCATGGGCATCGCGACCGTAGCGTTCTTCGCGGCGATGAGCCTGTTCGGCCTGGGGCTGGTGGGCGGGCAGTTCATGCCCAACTCCGACAACGAGCAGACGCTCCTGACGATCGAGACCCCGGTGGGCTCGTCGGTGGACTACACCGGGGGCAAGGCGCTCGAGCTGTCGCGTTACCTGAAGAGCCTGCCCGAGGTCGCGCTGACCTACGCGACGGTGGGCGGCGCCCAGCAGAACGAGGCGGTGAACAAGGGGCAGATCTACATCAAACTGACCGGGGCACACTCCCGTGAGCGGTCGCAGCAGCAGCTCGAATCCGATCTGCGCCAGGTGCTGCCGCGGTTCCAGGGGGTGACGGCGCGGGTGTCGCAAATCGGCGCGGCCGGGGGGAACCAGGCGCCGATCCAGCTGAACCTCCAGGGTGCAGCGCTCGCCCGGCTGCAGGGCTTGTCCGACAGCACCCTGGCGGCGATCCGTGACGTCCCCGGGCTCGTGGACCTGCGCTCCAGTCTCGAGGGTCGCAAGCCCGAGTTCAGCGTGGAGGTGAACCGCGATCTCGCGGCCGACGTCGGGCTGTCGGTGGGGGGGATCGGCGCGGCGCTGCGACCGGTGCTGACGGGTGAGCAGGCGGGCACCTGGGAGGACGAGACCGGGCTGGCGCACGACGTAGTGGTCCGGCTGGTCCCGGAGTCGCGCCAGACGGAGTCGGACCTGGCACGCATCCCGGTTCCATCGAGTCGGATGGACACCCGTACCGGGGCGCCGGTCATGATTCCGCTGGGGCAGGTGGCCACGATTCGCTCGAGCGGCGCGCCGAACGAGATCAAGCGGCTCGACCTCGAGCGGGTGGCCACGATCGAGGGGAACTATCAGGGTCGTCCGCTGACCGATGTGGTCAAGGACGTCCGCGCCCGGCTCGCCACGATCGACCTGCCGCCGGGATACCGCTTCGATTTCGGCGGCGAGCAGAAGGACTTCGCCGAAACCGTGGGCTACATGCTCGAGTCGCTCACGCTGGCGATCGTCTTCATCTACCTGATCCTGGCGTCGCAGTTCGGCAGCTTCCTGCAGCCGCTGGCGATCATGCTGTCGCTACCGCTGTCGCTCGTGGGGGTGATGCTGGGCCTGATGCTCACCCGCGGTACGTTCAACATCATGAGCATGATCGGCGTGATCATGCTGATGGGGCTCGTGACGAAGAACGCGATCCTGCTGATCGACTTCGCCAACAAGGCGAGGGAGTCGGGGAGCGACCGGCGCAAGGCCCTGATCGACGCGGGCGAGCTGCGGCTGCGTCCGATCGTGATGACGACCCTGGCGATGATCTTCGGCATGCTGCCGACGGCGCTCGCGCTGGGGGCGGGAGCCGAGTTCCGCGCGCCGATGGCGCACGCGGTGATCGGCGGGCTGATCACCTCGACGCTGCTCACGCTGGTCGTGGTGCCGGTGGTCTATACCTACCTCGACGACTTCGGCGCCTGGGTGGGGGCGAAGGTGAAACGGTGGACCAGCGCCCCCTCCCCGGAGCCGGCTCCGGTGCCGGTGGAGCCGAGCTTCTCCGAGCCCGCGCTGCACCGGTAAGCCCTGTGGTGGCTACCCCCCTCTCCCAACCGGGAGAGGGGCGGCGTATCGTGGTCGCAGGCCCTACCGGGAGCGCCTCATGCCGGAGCAGCTCGTGGGAACGGTGTCGCATTACTTCAAGGGACCGAGCGTCGCGATCGTGCGCCTGACCGCCGGTCCGCTGGCGGTGGGTGATCGGATCCGGTTCCACGGTCACACCACCGACTTCACCGAGCAGATCACCTCGATGGAGGTGAACCATCAGAAGGTCGAGCGCGCCAACGCGGGGGAAGAGGTCGCCATCCAGGTGACCGACCGCGCGCGCGAGCACGACCAGGTGTTGCGCGTCACCGAGTAGCCGCCGCCGCGCGTGCAGCGGGCCATCGTAGCCGTCGTCGTGACCTGTGCGTGTGTCGCCGAATCGGGCGATACCGGACGGCGACCGCCGGCCCAGGGCGCGCTCGCGGTCCAGGACTCGGGCGCGCCGTTCACCGGCACGCTCAAGCCGGTTCGCCGTTCCACCTCCGCGCCGGCGGGGGCGGCCGTGCTCCAGGCAGTGCACGCCGGCCGAGAGCCGGGGTTCGATCGTGTTGTCTTCGAGTTCTCAGGGCCCGGCCTCCCGGGATACCAGGTCCAATACGCGACCGAGCCGATCCGTGCCTGCGGGTCCGGGGCTCCGGTTTCGCTCGACGGCGCGGATCATCTGCTGGTGCGATTTGAGTCCGCGCAGGCCCACGACTCAATGGGTCACGTCACGGCCGCCGACCGGGCGCTCGCGCCACGGCTCCCGGAGGTGCTCGAGCTGAAGCTGGTGTGCGACTTCGAGGGACAGGTCGCGTGGGCGATCGGGCTTGCCGCGCGCCGGCCGTTTCGCGTGCTGGAGGATTCGCAGCCGCCGCGCGTGATCGTCGATGTGCGTCACCGTGAGTGACCGCCGCGCCGCACACTGGATTGTCGCCGCAGCCCTGGCGGCGTGCCGACAGCCCGCCCCGACGCCACAACCCTGCCCGCAGGCGAGCCCGGCGCGTCTCGCCCGAACGCTGAACGTCGACTCCCTCCCGTCACGGTACGACAGCGAATTCACCGCGGCCGCGGCTGAATTCCGCGTGCCCCGCGGCATTCTCAAGGGCATCGGGTGGGTCGAGACGCGCTGGCAGATGGTGCGGGGAGAGGAGGAGTTTCCGGGCCGCCCGCCCGCGTTCGGCGTCATGGCGCTGCGCGGAACCGCGCTGGAGCGGGGCGCGGCGCTCGCCGGTGTGAGCGTGCAGGCGGTGCGCACCGACCCGCTCGCCAACATCCGCGCCTCGGCCGCGCTGCTCTCCGCCGATGCGGACTCGTCCGGCATCGACCGCACCAAGCCCGAAGCGTGGGAGCCGGTCGTCGGTCGCTTCAGCGGGATCGTCGTGCCCTATGCCCGTGCGGCGTACACGCTGGACGTGGACCGGACGCTCGCCCCTCAGGAGCGCCTGAATCCCCAGGTCACCTGCCCGCCACCTCCACCACCTCCGCCACCTCCACCGCCGCCACCACCTCCAGGCCCCAAGCAGGTCTGGCGCCCTTCGCCCAACTTCAACCCCCGGCCGCAGGACTCCACCGGTGCCGTCCACATGGTGATCATCCACACCTGCGAGAGCGGGTACACCGGCTGCTGGAGCTGGCTCGTGAACCCGGCGTCGCAGGTCAGCGCGCACTACGTGGTGGACGAGGATGGCGCCGAGGTCTCACAGCTGGTGCGCGAGCCCGACCGCGCCTGGCACATCGCGGCGCTGTACGACTGCGCCCTGAACCGCGGCCACGATTGCCGCCTGAACGGCGTGCAGAGCAACGACTTCACGGTCGGCGTCGAGCACGCGGGATTCGTCTCCCAGGATTCCTTTCCGGCGTCGCAGCTCGAGACGTCGGCGGCACTGGTGTGCGGAATGACCCGCCGCTTGGGCATCCCGCGCGACTGGCAACACATCGTGGGTCACGGGCAGCTGCAGCCGCAGAACCGTACCGATCCCGGCCCGCACTGGCCCTGGGTCCACTACGTGCACCGGATTCAGGCGGACTGTGGGGAAGTGGTGGGAGACGAAGACGACGCATTCAACGACACCGCCGTCACCCGAGCGGCGGTGCCCGACGGCTGGACGCGGAGCGCGCAGACTCCGGGGTACTACGGAGGCGGATACCGCTGGGCACTCGCAAGTCCGCAGGCGAGTGACGCGGCCGTGTTCTCGTTCCGGCTCGATTCGGTCGGTACCCGTATGGTCGAGGCCCGCTGGACCGCCGGGACGAATCGTTCGTCGCGTGCGACCTACGTCGTGATTGCCGGCGCGGGAGACACCCTGGGCGTCGTTCCGCTGGATCAACGGACGAACGGCGGCGGCTGGCGGACTCTGGGCAGCTGGACGTTTCCGGCGGGATGGAGCCGCGTGGCGTTGTTGCGCCGTGCTTCGGGCGGGGGTGTGGTGGTCGCCGACGCGGTGCGGGTGAGGGAATGACCTGAAGACGGAGGGACACCGATCATGCCCATCAACTTCATCCCCAACGATCCCAGGGCCAGCGGCGGGCCGCCGATGCGGCGCAAGACGCCACGCGCCGAGCGGGCGTCCACCGTCGCGGGGTTCACCTACGTGACACACGGGTCGGCCGCCCCGCATCCCCTGGGCGATCCCCAGTTCCTGTTCTGGCAGAGCCGTGAGGCGGCGCTCGCCGCGCTAGCGACCTACGAGGGGATCGACGGCACGAAGGTCACCCGCTGGGCCCGCTCGGCGAACCGTCGCAAGCTGGATCTGCGGCCCGACGCGGGTACCGACCTCAACGCCTACTACGACGGTCAGAGCCTCAGCTTCTTCGAGTACACGACGGGCTCCAAGACCACCTGGTCGGGGGCGAGTACCGATGTCGTGGCGCACGAGACCGGCCACGCATTGCTGGACCAGTCGCGTCCCGATCTGTGGGACAGCTCCTACACGGAGACCAACGCCTTCCACGAGGCGTTCGGCGACTGCATGGCGATCCTCACAGCCTTCGCCGATACGGCCACCCGGGCCGTCGTGCGGACGAAGATCCGCCTGCAGAACTTCGTCGAGTCGACGGCGGAGGACCTATCGGACGGCATCCTCCGGGCGCTCGGTCCCAGTCACCCTGCCTCGAAGCCGCGCCACGCCCACAACACCTTCAAGTGGGCGCTGCCGAGCACGTTGCCCTCGTCGGGGCCACCCAACGTGCTCTCAGGTGAGGTCCACAGCTTCGCGCGGATCTTCACCGGATGCTTCTACGACACCATCCTCAACATCCTGCGCGACCGGATCGGCGCGTCCAGGACGCCGACTTCCGTCCAGCTGGCCGCCGCGGTGAGAACCGCCGGCAAGCTGCTACTGCGAGCGGCGGCGGAGGCGCCCGAGACGGTCCGGTTCTTCCAGTCAGTCGGGCGAGCGATGGTGCTGGCGGACCAGGACACGAACGGCGGCGCGAACCGACTAGCGATCCACGATGCCTTCCAGAAGCACAACGTCGCGCTGGGCAGCGCGGCGATGCTCGCACCGGTTGCGGCCTTGGGCGGCAAGGTCCTCGGCAAGCTGGGCAAGCTGTCCCGCTCTGCGGTCCAGGATCTGCGCACGCGGCTCGGCGCGGCCCCGGCCGAGCGCATGCTCGTGCGACCGCGCGAGATCGGCGGGATGACGGTGGTGTGCGCGACCCACCTGAAGCACGTGCGGCTGGGCGGGCTGGACCGCCGGCTCAGGGGGGTCGTCGCCTTCGCGCCCCGGGCGGTCCTGGTGAAGACCGTCGACCGGACCGTGGCGCTGTTGGGGGGGTTGCCGGAGGCCACGACCAGCGACGACGAGGTGCGGGCGTACGTGGAAACGCTGCTCGCCGCGGATCGGATCGCGTTCCTGCCGGGGGAGACGCGTTACGGTATCAAGTCCGCGACCAAGAAGGACACGCGGCTGCGTCTGCCGACGCACGCGGTCCACACGGCCGGTGCGACGAAGGTGCTGCGACGGGTTCGCTTCGCCTGCTGACG
>DATDED010000249.1:0-3759 GCA_036523455.1 Gemmatimonadales bacterium | reverse complement strand
TCGTCCAGCACGGGGGCCCCGAGACGCCCCGGGTGGTGCGGCACCTCCGCCAGCTTGTCGCGCTCCCGGCGGTGCACGAAGCCGAGCTGGTGGATCAGCGCGAACTGGTCCTGCCGCAGCAGGTGCAGCACGAACCGGCCGCTCGCGAAGATCAAGTCGTGACTGTCGTTGAACTTGTGGATGAACATCGCGAGGCGGGGGATCGTCGGGACGATCGAGGCGCGGATCGCGCTGTCGATGATCATCCCGTCGCGCTGGCCCCCGTGCTCGGTGGTGATCGCGACGACCGGGCTGGTCAGGTTCCGCAGCAGCTGGTAGGTGTCGTCCGGTCCGACCATGTATAGTAAGGTAAGGCCCCATGCCCACCCTCGCCGAGCGCTTCCGCGCCCATGTCTCGCGCCGCCGCCTGTTTCCGCGGCCCGGCACCGCCCTGGTGGCGGTCTCCGGAGGACCCGACTCGGTCGCGCTGCTCGATCTGCTGACGTCCCTCCCCGACGGGCCGCAGCTGGTCGTGGCCCACGTCGACCACGGCATCCAGCAGGGGAGCGACACCGTCGCCGCGTCGGTGCGGCGGCTGGCCGCCCGCTACGGCGTGCCCTGCGCCTGCGGGTCGCTGGCGCTGGGCGAGCGGACCACCGAAACGGCCGCGCGCCGCGCCCGCTACGCCTGGCTCGAGGAGGTCCGCTCGCGCGTCGGCGCCGATTGGCTCGTCACGGCGCATCACCGTGACGATCAGGTGGAGACGATTCTGCTGCGGACGCTGCGCGGCAGCGCACCGGCCGGGCTCGCTGGGATGGCGGCGCGCACGCGCCGCGGCGTGGTGCGCCCGCTGCTCCCGTTCACCCGCGAGGAGCTCGCGGCGCACGTCCGGGAGCACGAGCTCGCGACGCACGACGACCCCGCCAACCGTGATCCGCGACACCTGCGCTCCTGGCTGCGCCATGCCATCCTCCCGCAGCTCGAAGAGCGCCTCGGCGCGCGCGTGCGCGGCGACCTGGCCCGCCTGGGGAAGGCCGCGGCACGGGATCGTCGCGCGTGGGACTCGGTGCTCGACCGGTTGCCGGATCTGGATCTGCACGCCGCGGCGGAATCGTGCGACGTTGTCCGCTCCGCGCTGCGGGCGTATGATGACGCCCTGGCGGTCGCCGTGCTGCGCGCGGCGGCGCGGCGAGTGGGGCTCGTGCTCGGGCCGCAGCGCGCCCGGCGTCTCCTGGAGCTGGCGCACCGGCCGTCCGGCCGCCGGCTGGAGCTGGGAGCGGGATGGCACGCCGAGGTCGCGTTCGACCGCCTGCGGATCTACCGGCCGGCGGCGCCGGCTCGCGCCGTCGCGCCGCGCGCTACCCGGGGCGTCGCGCACTTCGGGGACTACGCGGTGAAGTGGGGACCCGCCACGGCCCCGCAGCGGATGGCGCGCGCCGCCTGGCGCACCTGGATCCTTGGAAAGGGATGGGAAGTACGCGGGGCCCGTCCCGGCGACGTGATCGAGCCGCTCGGCGGTGTGGGCCGCCGCCCCCTGCGTCGGATCCTGATGGAAGCGCGCGTCCCGCGCAGCGAGCGTCTCCGGTATCCGGTGGTGGCGCAGGGCGAAACCATTCTCTGGGTGCCCGGCATCTGCCGCAGTCGTGCGGCGTTGCCGCCGCCGGGAACCCGGGCCGTGAGGGTCGATGTTACCGACCGCTGAGACGGGCCATCAGACCGGCGGAGCCAAACTGGCCCGCATCGTGTACGAAGCAGAGACGATCGAGCGCCGCGTGACCGAGCTGGGGCGCGAGATCACCGCGGCGTACCCGGACGGTGACCTGCTGGTGCTCGGTCTCCTGAAAGGGAGCTTCATCTTTCTGAGCGACCTGGTGCGGCGGATCGACCGCCTGCTGCAGGTGGACTTTCTGGTGGCGGCGAGCTACGGGGCAGGAACCGAGTCGAGTGGTCAGGTGCGGCTGCTGTACGACCCCGAAACGGTGCTCGCCGGGCGGCACATCCTGCTGGTGGAGGACATCGTGGACACGGGCCGGACGCTGAACCGCCTGGTGGAGCTGTTGCGGGAGCGCCGGCCCCGCAGTCTGGAGATTTGCGCGCTGCTGCACAAACACGTGGCGGAACAACTGGTACTGGACGCCAAGTTCGTCGGATTCGACGCCCCGCGGGCCTTTTTGGTGGGGTACGGGCTCGACCATGCTGAGAATTTCCGGCACCTCCCTTATATTGCCAGTCTGACATGACGAATCGCGTGCCCCCGCCTCCGCGGGAATTCCAATGGAGCCGCATGCTGCGGACGCTCTCGTTCTGGGCGTTCCTCATCGTGGGGACCGTGCTGCTGGTGCAGCTCGCGGCCCGCACGCGGCAGGACTCCGTTGAGATCAAGTACTCCGAGTTCACGGCGCAGCTGGACCAGGGCAACGTGAAGACGGTGGAGATCACCGAGCGGCAGCGGATCAAGGGCGACCTGAAGGCCCCGATCCAGGTGGGGCGGCAGCGCCCGGCCGATCACTTCACGACCCTGCTGCCGTTCGAATCGAGCGACGCCTGGGTCGGCACGCTGCGGGAGAAGGGCGTGGAGGTGAGCGCCAAGGACATGCGGCCGTCCTTCGGCGTCATCTTCCTGAATTTTCTCCCCTACCTGCTGATGCTCGGACTGATCCTGTTCATGGTCCGCCAGATGCAGCAGGGGGGGAACCGCGCGTTCGCGTTCGGGAAGTCCAAGGCCAAGCTGCTCTCGGGTGACACGCCGAAGATCACCTTTGCCGACGTGGCGGGATGCGACGAGGCGAAACAGGAGCTCGAGGAGATCATCGACTTCCTGAAGGACCCGCAGAAGTTCCAGCGACTCGGCGGCCGGCTGCCCAAGGGCGCGCTGCTCATCGGCCCGCCCGGCACCGGCAAGACGCTGCTCGCCAAGGCGGTGGCCGGGGAAGCGGGCCGGCCGTTCTTCTCGATGTCGGGCTCGGACTTCGTCGAGATGTTCGTGGGCGTCGGCGCCTCGCGGGTGCGCGATCTGTTCGAGCAGGGGAAGACGCACGCGCCCTGCATCATCTTCATCGACGAGATCGACGCGGTGGGGCGCCATCGCGGCGCCGGGCTGGGCGGCGGCCACGACGAGCGCGAGCAGACGCTGAACCAGCTGCTCGTCGAAATGGACGGGTTCGAGTCGAACGACGGCGTGATCCTGCTCGCGGCCACCAACCGGCCCGATATACTCGACCCGGCGCTGTTGCGCCCGGGTCGCTTCGACCGCCAGATCGTGGTCGACATGCCGGACGTGAAGGGGCGCGAGCAGATCCTGCGCGTGCACACCCGCAAGATCCCGCTCGCCCAGCAGGTCGATCTCGAGCCGATCGCCAAGGGCACGCCGGGCCTGTCGGGCGCCGAGCTGTCCAATGTGGTGAACGAGGCGGCGCTGCTCGCGGCCCGGCGCAACAAGCAGGCCGTGGACATGGCCGATCTCGAGGACGCCAAGGACAAGGTGATGCTGGGCCTCGAGCGCAAGAGCATGGTGCTCTCCGAAGAAGAGCGGAAGCTCACCGCCTACCACGAGGCGGGGCACGCGCTGGTGAGCCTCTACGTGCCGGGCGCCGATCCGATCCACAAGGTCACGATCGTGCCGCGCGGCCGCTCGCTGGGCGTCACGCACTGGCTGCCCGAGGAAGACCGCCAGAACTACACGAAGGAATTCATCCTGAGTCACCTGGCCACGGCCTACGGCGGACGCGTCGCTGAGGAGCTGGTGTTCGGTCCCGACAAGGTGACGACCGGCGCGGCGCA
>DATDED010000248.1:0-7162 GCA_036523455.1 Gemmatimonadales bacterium | reverse complement strand
CTGCTCGACCTCATGATGCCGGAGATGAACGGCTTCGAGTTCCTCGAGGCGCTGCGCGAGCGCGCCGCGTGGCGGGACGTGCCGGTCGTGGTGATCACGGCCAAGGAGCTCAGCGACGAGGAGCGCCGGCGCCTGAACGGTGACGTGGAGCGGGTCGTCACGAAGCGGGGTGGGGGTGGCGAACCGGGTGGCGGTCTCGAGGCCCTGGCCGCGGTGGTGCGGGAGCACGTCGCAGCCCGTACCCGGGTAGAATCCTAGGCCATGGCGACGTCACGACGCGCGACCCCCCGGCGCTCCGGTCCCGCTCACCGGCAGGCGCAGACCGACGCCGCGCGCCGGCAGGCCGCGCTGCTCCGGCTCACCACGGCGATCGCCGCCGCGACCGACGAGCGGGAGGTGTACCGCTCGATGGTGAACGGCCTGCATGACGAAGCCCTGGGCTACAACTTCCTGGGCGCGTTCCTCCTGGACGAGGCATCGGGCGACCGCGTGCTGCAGGCATCGGTCGGCTGGCCGGACGTGCCGCTCGACTGGCACGTGCATCGCGGACAGGGCCTGAGCGAGCGGGCGCTCCAGGACGGCCAGCTGCATTACACACCCGACGTGACGCGGGCGGCGGGGTACCTCCCCAGCCTCGCGAGCGGCTCCGAGGTGGACGTGCCGCTGCGGGTGGACGGCCGGACGATCGGTGTGCTGGTCGTCGAGAGCAGCGAGCCCAACGCGTTCGGCGCGGAGGACTTCGAGATCCTCACCGCGGCGGCCAATCAGGCCAGCATCGCGATCGGGCGGGCGCGGCTCCTCGCCGAGGAGCGACGGCGCGTGGACGAGCACAAAGCGCTGCTCGACACGATGGCCGACCTGTCGTCGGATCTGGAGCTCCCCCGCGTGCTGCAGGCGGTGCTGAATCGCGCGGTGACCCTGCTGGGAGTGACCGGGGGCGAGGTGGCGATTTACGAAGAGCAGGCGAAGCAGCTGGAGGTGGTGGCGAGCCAGAACATCGGCAAGGACTCCACGGGGACGCGCCTGTCGCTGGGCGAGGGGGCGATGGGGCACGTGGCGCGGACGCGCGAGCCGCTGATCATCCCGTCCTATCACGAGTGGCTGGGGCGCTCCGGGCAGTACGCCGACGTGACAGTCCACTCGGTGATGGCGGCGCCGCTCCTCATCGGCCGGCGATTGGTGGGCGCCATTGCGACCGTCCACTCCGACAGGAACCGCATCTTCGGGCTGGAAGACCTGCGGCTGCTGACGATGTTCGCGCCGCAGGCCGCGATCGCGATCGAGAACGCCCGCCTCTACGCCGCCGCCCAGCGCCAGAAGCAGTACTTCGAAGACCTCGTGCAGAACAGCCCCGTCGCGATCGTCACGCTGGACCGCAACCACAACGTGATGGCGTGCAATCCGGCCTTCGAGAAGCTGTTCGGCTACCAGCAGGCCGAGGCGATCGGGCGCAACCTCGACGACCTCGTGGCGACCGACGCCACGCGCTCGGAGGCGGTCCAGTACTCCCAGGAAGCGCTGAGTCGCCCGATCCACGGCATCGGCCGCCGCAGGCGCAAGGACGGCACGCTGGTGGACGTGGAAGTCCTGGGCGTCCCGGTGATCGTCGGCGGGGAGCGGGTCGGGCTGATGGGCCTCTACCACGACATCACCGAGCTGCTCCAGGCCCGGCGCGAGGCCGAGAACGCCAACAGCGCCAAGAGCCAGTTCCTGGCGAGCATGAGCCACGAGCTGCGCACGCCGCTCAACGCGATCATCGGCTACAGCGAGATGGTGGAGGAGGAGATCGAGGTGCTGCAACAGCCGCAAATCGCGGCGGACGTGACCAAGATCCGGACCGCGGGCAAGCACCTGCTGTCCCTGATCAACGACATCCTCGACCTCTCGAAGATCGAAGCCGGGAAGATGGATCTGTATCTGGAGCCGTTCGCGGTCGGCGCCCTGATCGACGAGGTCGCCGCCACCGTGCGGCCGCTGGTCGAGAAGAACGCCAACCGGCTGGAGCTCCGCTGCGCATCGGACGCCGGCGCGATGCACGCCGACCTGACCAAGGTCCGGCAGATGCTGCTCAACCTGCTGTCCAACGCCTGCAAGTTCACGCGCAACGGCACGATCACGCTGGCGGTCGCCCGCGAGCCGGGGAGTGACGGCCCGGGAGCGAGCGGCGACCGCATCGTGCTCCGGGTGATCGATACCGGCATCGGAATGACGCCGGCCCAGATGGAACGGCTGTTCGAAGCATTCGCCCAGGCCGATGTCGCGACGGCCAGCAAGTACGGCGGGACGGGGCTCGGGCTCGCCATCACCCGTCGCTTCTGCCGGATGATGGGCGGCGATGTGTCGGTGGAGAGCGAGCTGGGCCGGGGGTCCACCTTTACGATCTGGCTGCCTGCCGTGACACCGGCCGCCACCCCCACGCCGCGGAGCGACGGGTGACCGCCACCTCGCTGCGCTCCGCCCTGCTGGCGTTGAGCAACCGCATCGCCGAGGCCCAAGACGAGGACGCGGTATGTCGCGCCGTGGTCGAGAGCCTGTGCCACGAGGCGTTCGGGTTCGACGGCGTGGGCCTGTATCTCGCCGGCGCGACGGCGTTCGAGCCCGCGCTGCGGGCGAGCGCCGGCGCGTTCGCCGCGGGCGAGCGGACGCGCGCCGAGCTGAAGCTGCCGCTGCGGGTCGAGCAGAGCGCCATCGGCGAGGTGGTGGTCCAGCGGGCCGGAAGCCGCGGCGGGGCGTTCGAGCAGGGGGACCTCGAAATCCTGGCGGCCGCGGCGAACCAGGCGGGCATCGCCATCGGGCGCACGCGCCTGCTCGCCGCCGACCGCCAGCGCATCGCCGAACAGCGCGCGTTGCTCGCCACCCTGGCCGATCTTTCCGGACAGCTGGAGCTGGACCGCCTGCTCCAGGCCGTGCTCGAGCGGGCCGTCGGATTGCTCGACGTATCCGGCGGCGAATTAGCGATCTTCGACGAGGCCTCGCACCAGCTGGTCATCGTGGCGAGCCACAACATGGGCACCAACGCCATCGGCACGCGCATGGAGCTGGGCGAGGGCGCGATGGGCCACGTCGCCCAGACCCACGAGCCGCTGATCATTCCCCACTATCAGCAGTGGGCCAGCCGCTCGTCGCAGTACGCGCACAGCGCGATCCAGACGGTCATGGCCGCGCCCCTCCTGATCGGCGACCGGCTGGTCGGGGCCATCGCGAGCGTGCATTCCGACCCGGCGCGTACCTTCGGCCAGGGCGAGATGCGGCAGCTCAATCTGTTCGCCGCCCAGGCCGCCGTCGCGATCGAGAACGCCCGGCTCTACAGCGACGCGCGCAGCCGGGCCACCGAGCAGCAGGCGTTGCTCGATACGCTCTCCGACCTCTCGGGCGAGCTCGAGCTCGACAAGCTGCTGCGGACCGTGCTGGAGCGCGCCGTGACCCTGCTCGACGTCACCGGCGGGGAGCTCGCCATCTACGACGAGAGCACGAGGGATCTGCTCATCGTCGCCAGCCACAACATGGAAACCGACGCCACCGGGACGCGCATGGCCCTGGGGGAAGGGGCGATGGGCCGCGTGGCGGAGACGCTGCAACCACTCGTCATCCCCCGCTATCAGGAGTGGGAGGGCCACTCGACGAAGTACGAGCGCTCGAGCATCCAGTCGGTCATGGCGGGGCCCCTGCTCATCGGGAACCGGCTGGTGGGCGCCATCGCCAGCGTGCACGCCGACGCCTCGCGCGAGTTCGGCGACACCGACCTGCGGCGCCTGATGATGTTCGCGCCGCAGGCGGCGATCGCGATCGAGAACGCCCGCCTGTTCACGGCGGAGCGGGGCCGCGCCCGCGAGCAGCAGGCCCTGCTCGACACGATGCAGGATCTCTCGGGCGAGCTGGAGCTGGGGCGGGTGCTGGGCCGGGTGCTCGAGCGGGCCATCAGCCTGCTGGGCGTCACCGGGGGCGAGCTGGCCACCTACGACGAGTCCCGCAAGGATCTGGTGATCGTGGCGAGCCACAACCTGGAGACGAACGCCGTCGGGGTCCGGATGGCGCTGGGGGAGGGCGCGATGGGCCGCGTCGCCGAGACGCACGAGCCGCTCATCATCCCGCGGTACCAGGAATGGGCCGGGCACTCGACGAAGTACGAGCGCGGCAGTATCCAGTCCGTCATGGCGGCTCCGCTGCTGATCGGCACCCGGCTGGTGGGCGCCATCGCGAGCGTGCATTCCGACCCCTCGCGCCAGTTCGGACCCGAGGACCTGCGGCTGCTGCAGCTGTTCGCCCCGCAGGCGGCGATCGCGATCGAGAATGCGCGCCTGTACGCCGCCGCGCAGCAGTACTTCGAGAGTCTGATGCGCAACAACCCGGTCGCGATCGTCAACGTGGATCTCGACGGCAAGATCACCTCCTGCAACCCGGCGTTCGAGCGGCTCTTCGGCTATGGCGCGGCGGAGGTGATTGACCGCAACCTCGATCAGCTGGTGACGACCGAGGAAACGCTGGGCGAGGCGCAGGCATACACCGACCGGGCCATGCTGGGCGGGAGCGTCACGGGCGGAATCGGGCGCCGCCGCCGCAAGGACGGATCGATCGTGGACGTCGAGATCGCCTCGGTCCCGATCACCGTCGCCGGGGAGCGGGTCGGCATGATCGGCCTCTATCACGACATCAGCGAGCTGCTGCAAGCCCGCCGGGACGCCGAAGCCGCCAACGAGACCAAGAGCCGCTTCCTCGCGAGCACGAGCCACGAGCTCCGCACGCCCCTCAACGCGATCCTCGGCTACAGCGAGATGCTCGTCGAGCAGGCCACCGAGGACGGCCACGCCGAGTACCTCGCCGATCTCGGCAAGATCCACTCGGCGGGACAGCACCTGCTGTCCGTGATCAACGACATCCTCGATCTCTCCAAGATCGAGGCGGGGAAGATGGAGCTGTACCTCGAGACGTTCGAGCTGCGGCCGCTGGTCGACGACGTCGCCACCACCGTGCGGCCGCTGGTGGAGAAGCGCGGCAACCGGCTCACGGTCGCCGCGGCGGACGACCTGGGCGCGATGCACGGCGACAAGACCCGGTTGCGTCAGGTGCTGCTGAATCTGTTGTCCAACGCGTCCAAGTTCACCGAGGCGGGCACCATCACCCTGGCCGTCGAGCGGGACGGCCCCGATATGGTGTTCCGCGTCGTCGACACCGGCATCGGGATGAGCCCCGACCAGATGAGCCGCCTGTTCGAGGCGTTCTCGCAGGCGGACGCCACGATCGCCAGCAAGTACGGCGGCACCGGGCTCGGTCTCACGATCAGCCGGCTCTTCTGCCGGATGATGGGCGGCGACGTCACCGTCCAGAGCGCGTCCGGCGCCGGCTCGACCTTCACGGTCCGGCTCCCCGCCGCGACGCGCGCCGAGGATGAGCAGGCCAGCTGGCCCGCCGCGGGCACGACGCGCGCCGGCACCGTCCTGGTGGTGGACGACGATCCGAGCGTCCGCAACCTCCTGGGCCGCTTCCTGAGCCGAGAAGGGTTCCAGGTGGAAACCGCGCCGGACGGCGCAACGGGATTGCGGCGCGCCCGCGAGATCATGCCGGATGTGATCACGCTGGACGTCCTCATGCCCGAGATGGACGGATGGGCGGTCCTGACCGAGCTGAAGCACGACCCGCGGCTGTCGGAGATTCCGGTCATCATGCTGACCGTGGTGGACGACAAGCCGACGGGGTTCGCGCTGGGCGTCTCCGAATACCTCACCAAGCCCATCGACCGGACCCGGCTCACCGCGGTGCTTTCCAAGTACGCCGCCGCCTCGGCCCGGCAAGTGCTGCTCGTGGAAGACGACGCGGGGACGCGGCGCGTGCTGCGACGGGCGCTGGAGCAGGAGGGGTGGAGCGTCGTGGAGGCCGCGAACGGCCGGGCGGGGCTGGAGCGCCTCGCCGAGCATCGTCCCGGATTGGTGCTGCTGGATCTGGTGATGCCCGAGATGGACGGCTTCGAGTTCCTCGACGAGCTGCGCCGCAGCGGCGGCGCGGGAGGGAACGGCGTCCCTGTCGTCGTCCTGACGGGGAAGGATCTGACCGAAGAGGACCGCCGCCGCCTGAACGGGGGCGTGGCGCGGGTGGTGCAGAAACGCGATCGCGGACCGGAAGCGGTGCTCGCGGACGTGCGCGAGCTGATCGCCGGGCGGCCGGCGTCACGCTGAAGGGCCGGACGGAGCAATCCTCACTGGGGGATGGATGGCGAGAATCCTGCTCGTGGAAGACAACGAGATGAACCGCGACATGCTGTCGCGGCGTCTGCAGCGCAAGGGATACGAGGTGACGATGGCCGTGGACGGACGCCAGGGCGTGGACATGGCGCGCAGCGGCGGATACGACCTGATCCTCATGGACATGAGCCTGCCCGAGATCGATGGCTGGGAGGCGACGCGGCAGCTGCGCGCCGCACCGGAGACCAGGACGGTGCCGATCATCGCGCTCACGGCGCACGCCATGGCGGGCGACCGCGACAAGGCGCTCGAGGCGGGCTGCAACGACTACGACACCAAGCCGATCGAGCTGCCGCGGCTGCTCGGCAAGATCGAAGCGCTCCTGCCCGCCAAGCCATGAGCTCCACGACCCCTCTTTCCCGGGACGCCCTGGCCGAGCTGCGCCACGAGCTGCGCACGCCGGTGAACCACATCGTCGGGTATGCGGAGATGCTGCTCGAGGACGCCGCCGATCCGGTCTTCGCCCCGCGCCGCGCCGGCCTCGAGATCGCCCTCGCAGGCGCACGCGACGCCCTGGCGCTGATCAACGCCACCCTCGCCCCGGCGCGCACCGACGTCGGGGAGGATGAAGTGCTCCGCCTGTACGAGTCGTTGCGCGAGCCGCGCGATCGCATCAGCGCCGCGATCGCGGCGTTGCTCGCCACTCCCGACGCCCGGCGCGACACCTCGCTCGGGGACGATCTGCGCCGCATCCTTTCGGCCGCAGATCGCCTCGGCGGGCCGACGTCACACCCGGCGGGGGCGAGCCCCGTGGAGCCGCCGGCGCCGGCGGCCGACGTACCGCGGGCGGCGCCGCCGGCGTCCGGCGGAAACGGAGGAAGCGACGCCAAGCCGCGCCAGGCTCGTATCCTCGTCGTGGACGACGTCGCCGACAACCGGGAGGTGCTGCGACGCCGCCTCGAGCGCGAGGGTCATGCCGTCGAAAC
>DATDED010000247.1:0-2865 GCA_036523455.1 Gemmatimonadales bacterium | reverse complement strand
CGTGGTGCTGATTTCGGACTTGCTTCTGGACCGGAGCCTCGCTCTTGTGGCGTTGCGGTTCCTGCGGCACCGCGGGCATCAGGTGGTGGTCCTGCATCTCATGGATCCTGCCGAGCGCACGCTCGCCGGCCCACCCGAAGTCCGGTTCCGCGACCCCGAGTCGGACGAGAGTCTGGTTGTGCGTCCGCGCGAGCTGGCGCGTGCCTATCGGGACGCGGTTCAGCGCGAGATCTCCGCATGGCGCTCCGCCTGCCGCCGTCACGGCATCGCGTACCATGACGTGATGACCGACGAGCCGTTCGGTCGGGTCCTGCGTCGCCTGACGTGATCTTCCTCCATCCGTTGGTCCTGTTCGGCATCGTCGCGGCGGCGATTCCGGCGTTGCTGCACCTGTTTCAACGCCGCACCCCACCCGAGGTCGAGTTTCCGCCGTTACGCTATCTGAACGAAGCCGAACGGCGCAGTGCGCGACGCCTGCGGTTGCGGCACCTGCTGTTGCTGATCTTGCGCACGGCGTTGATCGTGGTGCTCGTGCTGGCGGCCGCGCGCCCGCTCGTTCCGGCGCGGCGCACGGGTGCGGCGCATCCCCCGACCGCGCTGGCGCTGATCCTCGACAACTCATTGTCGTCCGGCGCCGTGTCGGGCGGGCAGGTGACGCTCGAGCGGTTGAAGGCGGCGGCGCGGTCCGTACTCGATCGCGCGACACCCACCGACCGGCTCTGGCTCGTCCTCGCCGACGGGATTATTCGCGCGGGTGGGCGCGACGAACTGCGTGGCGCCGTGGACAGCGCCGCAGCGGATGCGCGACGGCTGGACCTGGTGGCTGCGGTGAACGCCGCAGCGCAGGTCGTGGGCGCCGATCCCGCAGTCGTACGCGAAGTCCAGATCGTGAGCGATCTGCAGCGCACCGCCCTGGTGGTCGGCCGGGTCACGCTCCCGTCCGGGGTCAGGGTGCGGGCGCTTGCCGCCCGTCCGGCGCCGCCCAATCGGGGCATCACCTCCGCGCGGGTCACGGCCGGGGCTGTGGCGGTCAGCATCGGTGGCACGACTACCGGCGGGCAGGTACCTGTCACCCTGCGCGTGCGCAACCGGGACGTGGGGAGGGCGCTGGCAGAGGCGGGTGCCACGGTCACGCTGCCGGTGGGTGCCACGGGCCCCGGTTGGTGGGCAGGGGAGGTCGTGCTGCCGCCCGATGAGCTGCGCGGTGATGACCGGCGCGCCATCGTGTGGCACGCAACGCCGCCGGCGCGGGTGGTGGCTGCGCCGGGCGCCGGCTCGTTCGTCGCAGCGGCGCTCCAGGTTCTGCGATCGGCGGGGCGGGTCGCCGAAGGGGCGGACGTGATGATCGGGGAGGCTCCGGGGAGCGGACCCTCCGTGGTCGCCCCTCCCGCGGATCCGGCGTTGCTCGGTCAGGTGAACCGCACCCTGGCGGCGCGAGGCATGGCGTGGCGATTTGGGCCGGCGGGGACACCGGGCCTGATTGCGGGAGCCGGGCTGGACGGCGTGCCCGTCACACGACGCCAGCGGCTCGAGGGGTCCGACACTGCGGCGATCCTGGCTACGGTGAATGGAGAGCCCTGGGTGGTGGCTGGGAAAGGCATCGTGTTGCTGGGAAGTCGCCTCGACACCAGCTGGACGGCGTTGCCCACGGCTCCGGTGTTCGTGCCGTTCGTCGACGCCCTCGTGAACCGCTTCGCCCGGGGCGAGGCGGCCGTCGAGGAACGCGTGGGTGCGGTCCACGTCGGTTTCCAAACGGTGGGCGCCGATACCGTGGGTGCCACGGTCTACGGGCCGGATCCACGGGAAACCGACCTCACACCCGCCGAGCCTGCGCTCATCCGGCAGGCGTTGGGTGCCGAGATTGTCGAGGACAACGACTTCGGACAGGCCGCGTTTGCCGGACTGCACCGCGCAGACATCAGCGGGCTGCTGCTGGCGCTCGCGTTGCTGCTCGCTTTTGGTGAGCTCGCGGCGGCGACACTGGCCCGCTGATGTCGCTCGAATTCCTACTCGATCGCCTGGATGAGATCCCCGCGACCCGTGCTATCGCGGAGCGTGTACCGGGTGCCGGCGGGCGAGTTGCGGTGGGTGGGCTTCCCGGGTCCAGCCCGGCCGTGCTCGTCGCCGCGCTTGCGCGACGGTTACCGCAGCGCCTCTTCGTCGTGGTGACGCCGGCACCGGCCGACGCCGAACGCTGGCTGGCCGACCTGCAGGCCCTGCGCGGCGGGGGGGAGGGTGCCGTGGCGCTCTATCCGCAGCGAGAGAGCCTGGGCCTCGAAGAGCCGCACGTCGAGATCGCGGGCGAACGGGTCGAGACCTTGCAGGCGTTGTTGTCTGGAGCGGCTCGCGTCGTGGTGACCACGGCTCGGGCGAGCGCTGAGCGGACGGCGGTGCCAGCCGCCTTGGCGCGCGCCCGCCTGGATCTCACCACCGGGACGGCGCCGGACTCCACGCTGTCGACGGTGGTGCAGCGGTTGACCGAGATGGGCCTGGAACGGGTGCCGCTGGTGCTGGAGGTGGCCCAATTCAGCGTGCGAGGCGGGATCCTCGACGTCTACGGGTACGGGATGGCCGCGCCGGCGCGGATCGAGTGGTGGGCGGACGAAATCGTTTCGCTGCGCTCCTTCGATCTGGATACCCAGCGGTCGGGAGAGGAGCTCCAGCACGTGACGGTGCTGCCCGTCCGTTCGGAAGGGGGCGCGCCCGACGACGAGGAACCCGTTCGCTCGACGCTGCTCGACCTGCTCCCCAGCGACGCCGTCCTGGTGTTGGACCAGGAGCCGGCCGTCGAGCGCGAAGTGGACCGGGCGTGGTCGGAAGCCGCGCGTCACGTGGAGGTCGCCCGGCGGATGGGCGCGGACGCGC
>DATDED010000246.1:0-13526 GCA_036523455.1 Gemmatimonadales bacterium | reverse complement strand
GGAAGCGCGCTCGTGGTGAACGGCGATCACCGGGTCATTCCGCTCCGCGCTCCGGCGCGCGTCGGCGCCACCACCTTCGACCAGGGAGAAATCGGGGAGCGCCTGCGACAGGGGATCGCGCCCACCGCGAGCGCGGTCCGTGATACGTCCGGTGCCGCGTCGGCCGTACTCGCCTATCCACTCGCACTTGCGCCCGGCGATTCCGCGGACGTGGCGCTCGAGGTGCCGCTCGTTCCGAAATCTTCCGGCCTGCTGGCAAGGGGCGATCGCAGCATCGCGCAGTCGTTCGCCGCTGCCACCGCGCGGTGGCGCGCGCGGCTGAGCGATGTCATGATCGACGTGCCCGCCGACACGCAGCTCACCGACGCGATCCGGGCGAGCGTCGGCTGGATTCTCGCGACCCGAAAGGGCGCAGCGCTCGAACCCGGCACGCGCGCCTACGACCGCTCCTGGATCCGCGACGGCGCGCTCATGGCGGGGGCGCTGCTGCGATTCGGCTATGCGGACGTGGTCCGCGACTACATCACCTGGTTCGCCCCGCACCAGTATCCGAGCGACAAGGTCCCGTGCTGCGTGGACGTGCGCGGCGCCGATCCCGTGCCCGAGCACGACTCGAACGGCGAATTCATTTACCTCGTGATGGAATACTGGCGCCATACCGGCGACCGGGCGCTGCTCGAGCGCATGTGGCCCCACGTGGTGCGCGCGGTCGGCTATCTCGATTCGCTGCGCCAGACGCGCCGGACGCCGCAGTATCGCACCGGCGATGCGCAGGTGTTCTACGGCCTGCTGCCGCCGTCGATCAGCCACGAAGGCTATTCCGCGAAGCCGATGCATTCCTACTGGGACGACTTCTTCGCGTTGCGCGGGTTCAAGGACGCCGCGACCATGGCCGCGGTGCTCGGCCACACTGCAGAGGCGACGCGATTCGCGGCGTTCCGGGACGAGTTCGAGACCGACCTGCTGCGCTCGCTGGACCTCGCGATGACGCAGCACACGATCGACTACCTGCCCGGCGCCGCCGACCTGGGGGACTTCGACGCCACGTCCACCACCATCGCGCTTTCCCCGGTGGGGGAGGAGAACCGGCTGCCGCAGGCGGCGCTCGAGCACACGTTCGAGCGCTACTGGACCAACCTGCAGAGCAGGCTCACGGACACCACCTGGGACGGCTACGCGGGCTACGAGATCCGCGCCGCCGGCGCGATGCTCCGCCTCGGATGGAAGGCACGGGCGCTCGCGCTAGTGCGGACGTTCCTGGACGACCGGGAGCCTCCTGCGTGGAACCAGTGGCCCGAGGTGATCTACCGCGACCGCCATGCCCCGAAGTTCATCGGCGACGTTCCGCACGCCTGGGTCGCCGCCGACTTCCTGCGGTCGGCCAGCGACCTGTTCGCCTACGAGCGCGAACCGGACAGCGCGCTCGTCCTCGGCGCCGGCCTCGATTCGACGTGGCTGGGCAACGGCGGCGTCCACGTCGCCGTGCACACCTGGTGGGGTCCGCTGCGGTACTCGGCGCGGCGCGAAGGCACTACAGTCCGCTTCCGCATCGAGGCGGGCGTGCATGTGCCGCCCGGCGGGCTGGTCGTGCGCGCGCCTCTGCCCGGACGCCGGGCCGTCTTCGTCGATGCGGCCGAGGCTGTGTCCGATTCGGCGGGCGGAGTCGTCGTGCGTCGGGTTCCCCTGGACATCGTCTTCCAGTACTGACCGGCACGTGCCGCGCGCGCACCTGCTCTCGAACGGCCGGTATCGTGTCATCCTGACCGACGGCGGAGGCGGCTACTCGGCCTGGCAGGATGTGGGGCTGACCAGATGGGCGGCGGATCGCTCGCGAGACGTGGGCGGGGTGTGGTTCTACCTGCGCGACCTGGAGCGAGGGGCGTACTGGTCGGCGGGCCGGAACCCGATTGCAGGAAATCCGGACCGGTACGAGACGGCGAGGGAGGGAGGATCCGTCGCCATCGTACGGGAGGAGTGCGAGATCGAATCCCGCCTGGACGTGGTGGTCGATCCGGACTCGGACTGCGAATACCGCATCCTCGCGCTCACCAATCGCGGTCGGACAGAACGCCGACTCGACGTCACGAGCTACCTCGAGGTGACGCTCAACGATCCGGCCGCCGACGCCGCGCATCCCGCCTTCTCCAAGCTGTTCGTCGAAACCGAGTTCTCGGCGGATACCAAGGGGCTCCTGGCGCGACGCCGACCGCGCAGCCCCGACGACCCTTCCCTGTGGATGGGCCACGGATTCTGGCTCGAAAGCGGCTCGCCGGGTGACGTCGAGGTCGAGACGGATCGCGCGCGGTTCATCGGACGGGGACGCTCCCTGGCCGACCCGGCGGCGCTGGACACGGGGACCCGACTGTCGGGAAGTGTCGGCCCGGTACTCGATCCCGTGTTCTCGCTGCGGTGCGCCGTGCGGCTCGCTCCGGGGGGGGCCGCCCGGCTCGTGGCGCTCGTCGCCGCAGGCGATCGGCGCGACGACCTGACGCGCCGGCTGACCGCTCCGGCTCCGCGTCGAATCGAAGCGGTGCTGGAGGCCGCCAGGCGACTCGATCTCCCCACCGACCCCGAGAGGCTGGCCTCCCTCACCGGCGCGCTGCTGTTCGGCGCTGCGCCGGTCGCGACCCCGACAGAACTGCCGGAGGCCAGTCCACTCACCCAGGGCGACCTTTCCGCGCTCGGCGTACCAGGCAACGTACCCCTCGTGTTGGCGGCCGTGCGGGGTGACCCAGATCAGGCCGAGCTCCAGTCTTTTGGCAAGGTCGTGCGATGGTGGCGGCAGAACGGGCTGCCCGTGACGCTGCTCGTCCTCGAAGATGGCGCCAGCGCAGCGGGGGCGGTCGATCGCGATCCCGCGACCATCGTCCGCTCGGCCTCCGAGGTCGCACCCGAGCTGTTGACCCTCGCACAACGCTGCGCAAGACTGACGCTGGATCGGTTGCGCGATCCCGCACCCGCCCTCCGCGTCGGTTCGAAGGCGAGGTCGCCGATTCTCGACCGCCACGCTGCCGCCACACTCGACGCGACCGAGGAGCTGCGGGCGTTCAACGGATTCGGAGGATTCAGCGCAGACGGCTCGGAGTACGTCATCCGGCTCGATCGCGTCGACGGCCGGGTGCGACTCCCACCGCGTCCCTGGACCAATGTCATCGCCAACGAGACCGCGGGATTCATCGCGAGCGAGACCGGCGCCGGCTACACCTGGACCGTCAACAGCCGCGAGAACCGGCTGACGCCGTGGAGCAACGACCCGGTGCTCGATCCCCCGGGCGAGACGCTCTATCTCCGTGACGAAGACCGCGACCTCTGCTGGTCGCCCACACCCGGCCCACTCCCCGACAGCGGCGCGTACGAGTGCCGTCATGGGTTCGGCTATACGATCTGGCGGCACGCGAGCCTCGACCTCGAGCAGGAGACCACGGCATTCGTACCGCGGCGCGACGGGGTGAAACTGGTGCGCGTGCGCGTAACCAATCGTGGCTCGGCCACGCGCCGGCTTTCGCTCACGTTTTGCGCCCGCTGGGTGCTGGGGACGACCCCCGAGCAGGACGGACGCTTCGTCGTCACGCAGCACGATGCCGACACCGGCGCCATTCTCGCCGTGCACCCCTACCGAGGTCCGCTCGCGGGGCGCGTCGCGTTCGCGTGCGTCGTCGGACCCGAGGGCCGCAGCGTGGCTGCGAGTCACACGGCGGATCGTGCCGCGTTCCTGGCCGCGGAAGGCAGCGGCGCACCGCTCGACGGCCGGACCGGCGCCGGGCTCGACCCCTGCGCCGCGTTTCGCGTCCCGTTCGCGCTCGCCGGCCGTGCCACAGCCCAGTGCTACGTGTTGCTGGGCGAGGCCGCCAACCAGGCGGCGGCGCTCGAGCTGTGCCGGCGCTATGCGGGCGCGACGGCCGTGTCCGAAGCGTTGGACGAAGTGCGCCGCTTCTGGCGCGATACCCTCGGACGGCTCCAGATCGCAACGCCTGCTCCCGCGCTCGATCTCGTGGTGAATGGGTGGCTCGCCTACCAGGACCTGAGCTGTCGCATGTGGGGCCGGTCGGCCTTTTATCAGTCCGGCGGCGCGTACGGCTTCCGCGACCAGCTGCAGGATTCCTCCGCGCTAGTGTGGCTTTCGCCGGACACCACCCGCTCACAGATCCTGCTCCACGCCGCCCACCAGTTTCCGGAGGGTGACGTGTTGCACTGGTGGCATCCGCCGGACAGCTGCGGCATCCGGACCCGTTTCGCCGACGACCCGCTCTGGCTGCCGTTCGTGACGAGCGAGTACATCCGGCACACGGCGGACGAGGGCGTGCTCCAGGAAGCGGTGAGGTTCCTCGAGGCCCGGACCCTCGCCGCCGGTGAGGAGCAAGCGTTCCTGTTCCCGCAGCGGAGCGGCACGGACGCCGATCTGTACGAGCACTGTTGCCGGGCCGTCGACCGGTCGCTGACCCGGGGTGCGCACGGTCTGCCGCTGATCGCCGGTGGCGATTGGAACGACGGTATGAACCGGGTGGGCCGCCTGGGACGGGGCGAGAGCGTGTGGCTCGGCTTCTTTCTCTACGAAGTGCTGCAACGAGTATTGCCGTGGTGCGAGCGCCGCCGCGACAGGACGAGAATCGAGCGCTATCGCGCCGCCCTGCCGCCGCTCGGCGCCGCCCTGAACGACGGCGGCTGGGACGGCGCCTGGTACCGCCGCGCGTACTACGACGACGGCGTTCCCATCGGCTCCGCGCAGAGCGACGAATGCCGGATCGATGCGATCGCCCAGGCGTGGGCCGTACTCTCCGGCGCGGCGCCGCCCGAGCGCGCGGCGCTCGCGCTCGACGCGCTGGAGGAACATCTGGTGGACGCGCCGGCCGGCCTCATCCGGCTGCTGACGCCGCCGTTCGACCGGACCGCGCACGATCCCGGCTACATCAAGGGCTACGTGCCGGGAGTGCGGGAGAACGGCGGCCAGTACACCCACGGCGTGTTGTGGGCCGTGCGCGCCCTCGCGGTGCTGGGTCGTGAGGAGCGGGCCGCGGCACTGCTCGAAATGCTGAGTCCGGTGACCCGTGCACAAGGACCCGAGGCAGTGGCGCTGTACCAGGCCGAGCCGTACGTAGTGGCCGCCGACGTGTATGGAGCTGCACCGCACGTGGGCCGCGCCGGGTGGACGTGGTATACCGGATCGGCCGGGTGGATGTACCGGGTCGCGGTGGAGTCGGTACTGGGTCTTACAATGAAGGAAGGCGCGAGCCTGCTGCTCCGGCCCTGTATCCCGGCATCATGGCCCGGCTATTCGCTGCGTTACCGGGTCCCAGGACACGAGACGCAGTACGCGATCGCCGTGACGCAGGGGCGGCCGCGTGCGGCGCGGACCGTCGCCAGCCTGGACGGAACGCCGCTCGAGGTCGTCGGCGGCGCCGTCTCGATACCGCTGCTGACGGACGGCGTGGAACACCACGTGGACGTAGGCCTCGGGAAAGACGTCGGCCCCCGCTACCACGCTCGCCCGGCGGCGGGTGACCGAGCAGATTGAGCACCATGTCAGGTCGCCAGAACGGCGCCGTGGGTGCGGATCACCTCGCTGTAGAAGCGGGCGCTCGCCTTCGGCGTGCGCCGCTGCGTCTCGAAGTCCACGTGGTAGAGTCCGAAGCGCGGGCTGTAGCCCGCGCTCCACTCGAAGTTGTCGAGCAGCGACCAGACGAAGTATCCCCGCACGTCGACGCCCTGTTTGATCGCGTCACGCAGCGCCGCGAGATGGTCCCGCAGATAGGTCACACGCTGGGGATCGTCCACCAGCCCGCCACTGGCCCGCGGCGGGTCTTCGAACGCCGCCCCGTTCTCCGTCACGTAGAGCGGGACAGGTCCGTAGCGATCCCGCACCCACACGAGCACGTCGGTGAAGGCGGGGGGATGCACCTCCCAGTTCGTCAGCGTATAGACGTGCCCGGGCTGCCGCGCGTGAGCGGCGCGGACCGGCGGGGCCCCCGGATCGTCGCGGGTGACGCCACGGGTGTAGTAGTTGACGCCGAGAAAGTCGAGCGGCTGGCGGATGAGGGCGAAATCCGTTTCAGGAAACGTCGGCCATGCGGGCCCGAACATCTGGGCCAGCTCCTCGGGATACCGGCCGAGAAGAACTGGGTCGAGGAACTGGCGGTTCATGTAGGCTTCGGCCCGGCGCGTCGCGGCGATGTCTTCGGCACGGTTGGACGCGGGGACCTTGGGCTCGAGATTCACGACGAGGCCCGCCTGCTTTCCGCCCTCGGCCCGGATCGCCTGGAGGCCGGCCCCGTGCGCGCGCAGCAGGTTGTGACTCGCGACGGGCACCTCGGCCGGATCGGCGTGACCCGGCGCATGCGTGCCGTGCAGGTATCCGGCATCGCTCACGACCCAGGGTTCGTTGAGGGTCGTCCACAGCGCGACCCGGTCGCCGAGCGCACGGACGACCACCCGCACGTAATCGGCGAACCAGTCGGCCACATCGCGATTGAGCCAGCCCCCCTGATCGTCCAGTGTGGCCGGAAGGTCCCAGTGGTACAGGGTGACCACGGGCCGGATGCCATGCAGCAGGAGCAGGTCCACGAGGCGATCGTAGAAGGCGAGCCCCGCCCCATTCGCCGCGCCGCGTCCCGCCGGCAGGACCCGCGCCCACGCGATGCTGAAGCGATATGCCTGCAGCCCGAGCGCGCGCATCAGCTCCACATCCGCCGCGGCGCGACGGTAATGATCGCAGGCGACGTCCCCGGTTTCCCCGTTGGGAATCTTCCCGGGCGTATGCGTGAAGCGGTGCCAGACGCTCGCGCCGGCGCCGTCGGCGAGGGGCGAGCCCTCGATCTGGTAGGCAGAGGTTGCCGCGCCCCAGAGAAACCCCTCGGGAAACCGGAGTCGGTCAGACATCGACGGAGAACGGCCGCATGGCGAGCGTAACCCTGGAAGGCGTGCGGAAAATATACGAAGAGCGCGGCCGCCCCTACGTCGCGGTGCACGATTTCGACGTGGCGGTGGCGGACGGCGAGTTCCTCGTGCTGGTGGGGCCGTCAGGCTGCGGGAAGAGCACGACGCTGCGGATGATCGCCGGACTGGAGAGTGTGTCCGCCGGGACGATCAGGATCGGGGAGCGCGTCGTCAACGACGTCCCCGCGCGCGATCGCGACATCGCCATGGTGTTCCAGAACTACGCGCTCTACCCGCACATGACCGTCTACCAGAACCTCGCGTTCGCCCTGCGGATGCGCCGGGTCCCGAAGACCGACATCGACGCGCGCGTCCGAACCGCCGCCGACCTGCTCGAGCTCGGGGCACTGCTCGACCGCCGGCCCAGGCAGCTGTCCGGCGGCCAGCGGCAGCGGGTGGCCGTGGGACGCGCCATCGTCCGCCAGCCACAGGTCTTCCTGTTCGACGAGCCGCTCTCCAACCTCGACGCGAAGTTGCGGGTGCAGATGCGCCGCGACATCGCCGCGCTGCGCCGCCGGCTCGGCACGACGACCATCTACGTCACCCACGACCAGGTCGAGGCGATGACGTTGGGCGACCGCATCGTCGTGATGCGCGACGGCCACGTGCAACAGGTGGACACGCCGCTCGCGCTGTATCGCCGCCCGGCGAACACGTTCGTCGCGACCTTTCTCGGGACGCCGCCCATGAACCTCGTGCGCGGCATGCGCGCCCCCGACGGTCCTCCGGCCTTCCAGGCCGAACAACCCGGGTTTCGCCTGCCGCTGGGGACCATCGCCCTCCCGGTGGGACAGCGCGTCATCCTGGGCATCCGGCCCGAGGATTTGCGGCTCGGCGGGGCGAGCGGAAGCGGTGTCTCCGCGCGCGTGCAGGAGATCGAGCCGCTGGGCAACGAGACGCTGGTGTCGCTCGACGCCTCCGGCGTCCTGTTGACCGCGCGGATCGACGGGGCGGCGACGCTCGAGCGCGGCGCGACGGTCACCGTCTCGGTCGCGCCGGAGGCGCTGCACTGGTTCGACGGAGAACGCGAGACCCGACTGCCCTCATGAACGCTTCACGCCGGCGTGTGTACCATCGCCCGACAAGCCGGAGTGGAGGCCGAATGGACACGATGTGGAAGGCGCGCGCGGCGCTGGTCACGCTGTGCATCCTCGGAGCGTCAGCGCTGCGGGCCCAACATCCCCAGGTTCGCGATGGCTTCTGGATCGGCTTCGGCCTGGGCTACGGTCCGTTCAACCCTTCGTGCGACGGCTGCCCTTCCTCGACCTCCGAGAGCGGCTTCACTGGCCACTTACGACTCGGCGGCACGCTCAAACCGAACGTGCTGCTTGGGGGAGACATCGTGGCCTGGGCGAAGTCCGCCAACGGACTCGACGAGTTCGCCGGCAACACGACGGCGACCGTCTACTACTATCCGATGGTCCGGTCGGGACTGTTTCTCAAGGGCGGCGTCGGCCTTTCGCTCTACGACCTCAGCCCGACTAACAGCGGCTCGGGCAGCGATGGCACGGGCGTGGGATTCACGATCGGCGCTGGTTACGACCTCCGCGTCGGCCGCAACATCTCACTCACGCCGGTAGGCAATTTTCTCTTCGGGTCGGTGGGAGACATTCAGCGGAACGGAGCGACGATCCTCACAGGGTGGAAGCAGACCATCATCGAGTTCGGGCTCGACGTCACCTTCCACTGATCTGGCCTTATCGCCGAATCACACACCCAGTTTCCTGGCGACGATCGCGAGCCCCTCGGCCCCGAGCAACGCCCGCGCCATGGGGAAGAGCACGTCATTCTCACGCCGGATGTGCGTCCGCAGAAGATCCACGATGTCGAGCGACACGCGGGCCACCCGCTCCCGGTCCGCGCGATCGATGGCAGTCGCCAGATCCTCTTCCAGCTTCCAGAGTGTCTCGTGCTCTTCGAGAAACGGCCCGAGTGGCGCGTCTTCTCCCAGCACGGGGAACAGCGCCCGCTCCTCGTCTTCGTTGTGTTGCCGGACCGCGCCGCAGAGCAGGCCGTGGACCTCCCGGGCCGTCGCGATGTGGGGCTCGGCCGGCGCGCCGCTCCGCAGGGCCTCCGCGGCGGCCTCGAGCCGGTCCAAGGCGGCGAGCGCGACTTCGTGTTCTTCCTCGAACCGGCGGATCGGATCGGCGCTCATGGCGTCACCACCCAGCGCACGCCGTCGCCGCGGCGCAGGTGGTCGAACCCCTCGTTGATGCGCTCCAGCGGGAAGGTCCCGCTGAGGATCGGCTCGAGCCGGATGCGGCCCGCGGTGACCTGGGCCACGATCTCCGGGTAGAGACCCGCGCCGCAGCCGAGGCTGCCCACCAGCTCGAGCTCGTAGAACATCAGCTTGGCGACGTTGATCGGGGCGGGGTCGTGGGAGAAGCCGATCACCACGAGGCGGCCTCCCTTGCGGATCAGGTTGAACGCGAGATCGATCGTCTTCGGATTGCCCACGACTTCGAAGGCGACGTCGACGCCGCCGTCGGTGAGTTTCCGGACCTCTTTGTCCACCCGATCGAGCTTCGACGGGTTCATCGCGTGACTCGCCCCCAGCTGCCGGGCGAGGTCGAGCCGCGCGTCGTTCAGGTCCACGGCGATGACCGTGGCGCCCGCCGCCGCCGCGCACTGCACGACGTTCAGGCCCACGCCGCCGCAGCCGACGACCGCGACCGTGTCTCCGGTGCGCACCCGTCCGCGCTGCTTCACCGCGTGATACGGCGTCGAGACCGCGTCGGCGATGACGCAGGCGCGCTCGAGCGGCAGGTCGGGCGGCAGGCGCACCAGCTCCTTCGCGGGAACGGCGAGGAACTCCGCGAACGCGCCGTGCGTGTGGTTCCCGGGCATCACCAGGTCGGTGCACAGATTCTCGCGGCCGGCCCGGCAGAACCGGCAGCGGCCGCATGCCCAGACCGACGGCGCGAGGACATGCTCGCCGTCCTTGAACCCGGTGACGCCCGGGCCGAGACGCGCGACGGTGCCCGCCGCCTCGTGTCCCAGGATGATGGGCGGGGCCTTGAAGGTGGCGACGCCGTGATCGAGATAGTGCAGGTCCGTATGGCACAGGCCGCAGGCCGCGACGCGCAGCACGACCTCTCCCTCCCTCGGCTCGGGAGCGGGCATCTCCTCGATCGTGAGCGGCTTCCCGCTCCCGTGAAACACGGCGGCCTTCATCGGTCCTCCTGTTCCGCGCGACGCGTATAGATCACCTGGAAATAGCCGGCCTTCACGAGCCAGCACGACTCGCATTCCTCGCGCAGCTCCTCGGGGAGCCCCGGCTCCACGCGCACCTCGAAGCCGGCCTGGCGGTACAGCTCGGCCGCCTCCCGCGCCCGCTCGGGATCGGCGACGAAGCGCCGCTCCCAGCCGTCAGCCGGCACGCGCGGCATCCTCGCCCGCGAGCTTGCGCAAGCGGCGTTGCCCGAGCAGCGCGGCGCCGAAGGCCGAGGTGTACTGGACGAGATCGCCCGGGAGAACGTTCACGCTCGTGCCGAGCGCGCCCTCCACGACGCGGATCATCCGCTCGAAGCGCAGGATCCCGCCGACCAGGGTGAACTCCGGCTCCATGCGCACCCGCTTCATGAGCTGAATCGAGCGATCCACCAGCGAGACGATCGCGCCGTGCATGATGTCGGCGGGCGCGGCGCCTTCGGAGAGCTGGTTGATGACCTCGGATTCGGCGAACACCGCGCACACGCCCGAGATGGATACGGGCGTCTTCGACGTGGAGACGAGCGGGCCGATCTCCTCCGTGCGGTAGCCCATGTAGCGGGCCGTCTTCTCGAGAAACGCCCCGGTGCCGGCGGCGCATTTGTCGTTGAGACGGAAGCTCGCGACCTTCGAGTCCGGGCCGAGGCGGCTCGCCTTCATGGTCTGGCCGCCGACGTCGAGGATGGTGCGCGTGTTGGGGAAGAAGTGTGAGGCGCCCCGTGCGGCGGCGGTGAGGTCGGTGACGGAGACATCGCCGATCCCCGCCTGGTGGCGGCCGAACCCGGTGGTGACGAGGTACGCGACGGCGTCGCGGGCCAGCCCGGCTTCGTCGAGCGCCCGCCCCAGGGCCCGCTCGGCGGCCTGCGCCAGCTTGAACCCGGTCGGCTCCATCCCGCGTCCGGCGATGGCGCCGTCGTCTCCGACGATCACGGCCTTGGTGTAGGTCGACCCGATGTCGAGCCCGGCGGTGTGGGTCATGCGACCCCTTTCGCGGGTGCCGGCGTGCGGGCCGACAGGATGCGGTCGAGCGCGAACAGCGCGGCGCCGAGCGCGCCGATGTAGTGGGATTCCTCGCTGACGTTCACCCGGAGCCCCAGCCGCTTGTTCAGGGTCTCGACCATGGCCTGGTTGCGCGTGACGCCCCCGGTGAACGTCACCTGCTCCTCGACCCCGACACGTCGCAGCAACCCGATCGACCGCGCCGCGATGGACTCGTGCACGCCGAGCAGGATGTCCTCGATCTTCTTGCCCTTGCCGAGCCAGGACAGCACCTCGGATTCGGCGAACACTGTGCAGGTGGTGCTGATCTTCACGGCGCGCTCGCCGCGCAGCGCCGTCGGCCCGAGCTCGGCCAAGGGGAGCTCGAGCGCGACCGCCGCGGCGCCGAGGAACCGCCCCGTGCCGGCGGCGCACTTGTCGTTCATGCAGAAATCGATGATCTCGCCGGTGGGCTGGACCCGGATCGCTTTCGTGTCCTGCCCGCCCATGTCGAGCACCGTGCGCGTGCGCGGGAACAGCTGGACCGCCCCGCGGGCGTGACAGCTGATCTCGGTCACCTGTGTATTGCCGAAGGTGACCTTGTAGCGCCCGTATCCCGTCCCCACGATGAACTCGACTTCCTCCTCGGGGAGACCGGCATCGGCGAGAGCCTGATGGAAGGCTGTCTCGGCCGCCCGCATGACGTTAGCACCCGTGTCGGTCAACGCGCGGCCCACGATCGTCCGGGCTTCGTCGATCAGGACCGCCTTGGTCTGGGTGGACCCGACGTCCACGCCGGCTGCGTAGGCCATACGTCCTCCGTTACGCCGGCGTCGCGGCCGCCTGGTGGCGCCGCGACGCGAGTCCCTCGAAGAAGGCGTCGATCCGGTTCTTCATCTGCGCCTCCGACACGACCCGCTTGTCCATCATGTCGGACTCGACGAACAGGCTGGGAATGTCACGGACCGCCATCAGCGCCCGGCGCGTGTCGGCGAGCCCGGTCGACACTGTCCGGCAGCTCTTGATGGGATGAAAGACCACGCCGTCCACGGCGTAGTCGTCGATCATCTTCACGAGTGCCTGGGTCTGGAAGAACATGCTGTCCATGGCGTCGCGCACACCGAGCAGGACACCTTCCGCGAGACTCTCGAGCGGGCGCTGCAGATCGTAGGTGAAGCCGAGGTTCGCGCCGCCCGAGGCGAACCACAGGTAGGTCGAGTTGACGAAGACGCCGCCCCAGTCGCTGAACAGCTCGGAAAAGCGGCGGAAGATGGGATAGCACGGCACGCCCACGAAGATCAGCCGCCACTTTTCGTCGATCGGCGTCCCGATGGCATGTTCGGCCTTGTGGGTCATTTCCTCGACCAGGTCGCGGAAGAACGCCGCACCCTCCGGGGCCCCACGGAAGCCGTTGGCGACCCCCAGGTAGATCGTGCCGTCGGAGAGCGCGTTGAACACGCCGGGGCGGCTGCGGTTCAGCTCCAGCACCCGCTGCCAGCCCTGGTTCAGCTCGTTGGCCCAGCCCATGTGCTCGCGCAGCCGGTCGATGTCGAACTTCTTTCCCGACACCCGCTCGCACAGCGTGATCAACTCGCCCAGCTGCGCGGCGACGTAGCGGCGGTCGCGCTCGAAATCCTCGCCGCCCCGCGGCGAGGCGAGGCCGGCGCCGCGCGATCCCGGGATGTCGAGCGTGAACAACGGCATGCCGTACATCCGCTCCCAGATCTCGCCCCACTTGATGTAGGTGTTGCAGGCATTGGTGGCGACGGCGAGCGCGGGCTTGGGGATCTTGCCCATCGGGTGCGCGCCGCCGCGCAGCTGCGTCGCGACGTCCGCCTTCACGTAGCCGCAGATGTCGGGGGAGTAGCCGTAGTTCTCGGCCTCGTTCAGGTACTCGGCGGCCACGCGCCGCACCGCCGCCTGCAGCGAGTTGATCTCCGGAAACACGATCGGGAAGTCGAACACCCGGAGCAGCTCGCACAGGCTGCCCATGACGAACACGTACGCGGCCCCGCGGCCCTCCTCCGCCGCGGCCGTCAGGCCCTCGAACCACTGCCGGAACAGCCGTGCACCCGTCTCGTTGCCGCGTCCGACGATACTCATGGACACCTCAATCGAATACCAGGTTCTCGACGAACGTCTCGAGCTGGATTTCCAGCGAGTCGAAGCTCGTCATGCTCTCCTCGAATTCGCTGACGAAGTACCGGACCCCCCGGCCGTCCAGGGCGCGCGTGTGCACCACCAGCTCCTCGAGGCCCGGCTCGCACATCTTCGCGGCCATCAGGATCGCGGCCTGGGCATCGGCGCGCTCCAGGCGCTCGAGCAGCATGCGGTCCTTCGGCTTGGTGAGGTCGTGTTGCACCGGACTGTGCGCCGAGCGGGTGATGTAGCTCTCGGCCAGGGCCTGC
>DATDED010000245.1:0-6826 GCA_036523455.1 Gemmatimonadales bacterium | reverse complement strand
ACAGGCGCTGCTGCGGGAGGCTCCGATGCGCTCATCTTCCCTGTCGTTCCCGACGGGACTGCTGGCGATACTCGCCTGCACGCCCGTTCCCACCCAGGAATGCGTACTCTGCAACCAGTCGGCGGTCGTATACGGCCGCGTCACCGCGCCCGGCGGCACCCCGGTCGCCCGGGCCAACGTATACGTCTTGATCTCGATCTCCTCCTGCGGCTCGGTCGTCCAGGGGCAGACGGCGGTCCTCGCCACGACCGACCCGATCGGCTATTACCACGCCCGGCCGGAGGCCGCCCTCGCCGGAACCGCGAATGCCTGTGTGACCCTACGGGTCACTCCGCCCCCCGGAAGCGCTCTACGGGACACCGTCCTGCGAGGGGGCTTTGTCGGCCTGGGGCTCCCGCAGGACAGCCTGCGAGTCGATATCGCGCTGACCGCCGCGACGCCCTGACGGGGGCGTTTGATTCGGGCACTGGCCCCCCGGAGGCCCCGGCCCGCAGGACGGCCTTTCACGCTGCGACCTCCGGAGGCAAATTTGGTGTCCGATGCGACACCCCCCCCTGCCCCTCCGGGCCTACATCGACCGTCTCCGCACACTCTACGGCCGCCCCAAGCGGCCCATCCCGAGCGGTCCTTTCGAATGGATCATCTGGGAGCACGTCGCCGCCGTCCCTGACGATGAGCAGCGGGCCATCGTGTTCCGCACGCTGCGTCAGAAGATCGGCACGACGCCCCAGGCCGTCCTGCGGACCCCGAAACCCAAGATGCTCGAGCTGCTCGCGCCGGGAGGGCCCAACGCCGCGGCCCGGCTGTCGCAGCTGCGGGAGGCAGCCGAGCTGATGATCGAGATCGGACTCGCCCGCGTCCGGACCCTGGTGCGGGAAAACCCGGCGGAGGCGAAGAAGCTGCTCAAGCGCTTCAAGGGGATCGGCGAAACGGGAGCGGATCGGATTCTGCTGTTCTGCCGCACCCAGGCGGTGCTCGCCCCCGAGGCGAACGGCCTGCGCGTCCTGACCCGCCTCGGGTACGGCAAGGGCGCCGGGCCGGCGGCCTACAAACAGGTGAGCGAGGCGCTCGCGCCCGATCTGCCGCGCGACTACAACTGGCTTATCCAGGCCCACCAGCTGCTGCGGCGCCACGGCCAGGACATCTGCCGCACGACACCACGCTGCGATGCGTGCCCGCTCGCTCCGGACTGTGCCTGGTACCGGCAACACGAGGGCGGGTGAGCACGGGTGCCATTCTCGACGCTGTTGTTCGATCTCGACGGAACGCTGATTGATTCAATCGATCTGATTCTCCGCTCCTACCGCCACACGATGATGGTCCACCGTGGCGAGGAGCCGCCGGACGACATCTGGATGGAAGGACTGGGCACGCCCCTGTCGGTGCAGTTCCGCCGCTGGACGGACGACGAATCCGAGATCCGGGCGATGGTGGAGACGTACCGCACCTACAACCTCGCGCACCACGACGAGCTGGTGCGCGCGTATGACGGCGTCGTCGAGCAGGTGCTCCGCCTCGACGCCGGCGGCAAGACACTCGGCCTCGTCACCAGCAAGATGCGCGGCGGCGCTCTCAAGGGACTCCGCCTGGTCGGGATCGAGGCCGCGTTCGACGTGGTCGTCGGATCCGACGAAGTCACTCATCCCAAACCGCACCCCGAGCCGGTGCTGCTCGCGCTCGAACGGCTCGGGCGAGCGCCGGCCGACGCGGTGTTCATCGGCGATTCGCGTCACGACATCGAGTGCGGCCGCGCCGCCGGCGTGAAGACCGCCGCGGTGCTCTGGGGACCGTTCGACCGCGAACATCTGGAAGATCTCGATCCCGACTATTGGCTGGAGCGGCCGGCGGACCTTTCCACGCTGGCCTGATTCCCGGGAGCTATCCGTGCCCTTCGTCACTTTCGAGCTCGAACGCTGGCAGAGCACCTGGGAGAACCGGGTGCGCTTCAATCTCTCCGAGTCGGGCGTGCACCCGCTCAGCGTGCGCGAGCTGCTCGAGCTGGCGGGCAGCCCCGCCGACCCGCTGCTCGACGTCCGGCTGGGCTACAGCCAGTCGAACGGCACCGACGCGTTGCGCGAACGGATCGCCGCGCTGTATCCCGGCGCGACGCCGGACCAGGTGCTGGTCACGACCGGCAGTGCGGAGGCCAACTATCTCGCGGCGCTGCGGCTGATCGAGCCGGGCGACACCGTCGCCATGCTGCTGCCCAACTACCTCCAGCTCTGGGGGCACGCGCAGAACCTGGGCGCGGTGGTGCGCGGCTTCCGCCTGCACGAGGATCGTCATTGGGCCCCCGATCCCGCCGAGATTCGCGCGGCGATCGCTCCGGGCACGAAGCTCGTGGTCGTCACCAACCCCCACAATCCCACGGGCCACATTCTCTCCGACGCCGCGCGCCGCACCATCGTCGAGCGCGCCGCCGAGGTCGGGGCGTGGCTGCTCGCCGACGAGGTCTACATCGGCGCCGAGCGCGAGGTGGCCACGACCCCGTCCTTCTGGGGAACGGGCGGCAACGACCGCCTGATCTGCGTCGCCGGGCTTTCGAAGGCGTACGGCCTTCCCGGGCTCCGCATCGGCTGGCTGGTGGCGCCGCGGGAGCTCATCGCCGACATCTGGGCGCGGCACGACTACACCACCATCGGTCCCTCCGGGGCGAGCGATCGCCTCGCGGCCATCGCCCTCGACCCAGCGGTCCGCCCGCGCCTCCTGGCGCGCACTCGAGGCATCCTGCAGCGGAATTACCCGGTGCTCGAGACCTGGCTCGGCTCCTTCGGCGACACGTTCTCCTGGGTGCCGCCGCAGGCCGGGGCGATCTGCTTTGCGCGCTACCGCCCCCGGGTCAAAGGAGAAGATCTCGTCGAGCGGGTACGCGCCGGACAGAGCGTCCTGCTCGTGCCGGGGGAGCATTTCGGCATGCCCGGCTACCTCCGGTTCGGGTTCGGCAACGAGGCGACCGAGCTGCGTGAGGCCCTCACGGCCACCGCGGTGGGACTGCGGCGCGCCTTCGGGGATTAGGAGGATGCGAGCGGTTCCACTGGAGGAGTTCCGGGACCGCATCTCGATGACCGCGGCGATCGGGGCGATGGAGCGGGCGTTTCGCGCCCTCGCACTCGGGCACGCGACGCTCCCCGAGCCGATGGCCGTGGAGCTGTCCCGCCCGTTCGCGGAAATCCACGTCAAGGGAGCATACCTGGCCGGCGCCCGGTTCATCGTCTTCAAGGTGGCGACCGGATTCCCCACGAACCGCGAACGCGGACTCCCCGCGGGGGACGGCCTGTTCTTGCTGCTCGACGCAGCGACGGGCGCCCCGGCCGTCCTGCTCGAGGAGCATGGCTACCTCACCGATCTGCGCACCGCCGCGGCCATCGCCTTGACCCTCAAGTATCTCGCGCCGGCGGACGCGCGCCGCGCCCTCCTGGTCGGTGCGGGTGGGCTCGCCCGGCTCACTGCACGCGCCATGCTGGCTCAGCGGCCGCTCGAACGGCTGACGATCTGGAACCGCACACCGGAGCGCGCCTTCGCGCTGGCCGAGGAGCTGCAGGACGCGGTGACCACCGGCGTGGCGACCGCGCTCGAGCCGGCGGTACGCGACCATCGCCTGATCGTCTGCGTGACCGCGAGTACGCAGCCGCTCGTGCAGGCGGATTGGGTAGCCCGCGGTACTCACATCACGTCCGCCGGGACGGACAGCCCCGAGAAAGTGGAGCTCGAACCGGCCCTGCTGGCCCGGGCCGACAAGCTGTTCGCCGACCGCATCACCCAGGCCGCCCAGTACGGCAACCTGCACCACGCCATCGAAGCGGGCGTCATGACTCGGCGCGAGGCCACGGGTGAGCTGGGCGACCTCGCGGCCGGCCGACTCGCGGGCCGGGAACGGCCCGAGGAAATCACGATAGCCGATCTCACCGGCGTCGGCGTGCAGGACGCCGCGATCGCCGAAACCGTGGTGGAGGCATTGGGACTATGAAGACCGCCGAGCGCGAGACCGCTGTCATCCGTGCGCCGCACGATGGCAGCGAGGTGGGTGTGTGTACCCTCGCCGGCCCCGAGGACGTGCGTGCCGCGCTCGATGCCAACGTCGCCGCGGCCCGGGCATGCCGGGAGATGCCGGCCTACGAGCGCGCGCTCGCGCTGCGCCGGGTCGGCGATGAGCTGGCCGCGCAACGCGAAGAGCTCTCGCGCACGCTGGCGCTCGAGGCCGGAAAGCCGATCTCCCAGGCGCGGGTGGAGCTGGATCGCGCGATCGCGCTGTTCCGGGACGCCGCCGAGGAAGCGACGCGCATCGGCGGCGAAGTGCTGCCGACCGACTGCGTGCCGGGCGGCAAGGGCCGGCTCGCGCTCACGCGCCGGTTCCCGTTGTCGCCCATTTCCGGAATCATCCCGTTCAACTTTCCGATCCTGCTGGCGGCCCACAAGATCGCCCCGGCGATGGCGTGCGGCGCGACGATCACGGTGAAGCCGCCGCCGCAGGATCCGCTCGCCGTGCTGCGGCTCATGGAGATCGTGCAGGGGTCGGGGTATCCCGACGGCGGCGTGCGCATGGTGCCCTGCCACGTGGAGGTCGCCCAGATCCTGATCGAGGACCCACGCGTGCGCCTGATCACCTTCACCGGGAGCGCGGCGGCGGGCTGGGCGATCCGCTCCAAAGCCGGTACCAAGCGCGTGGTCCTCGAGCTGGGCGGCAACGCCGGCGTGATCATCGAGCCGGACGCCGATCTGGTGTGGGCCGCGAGCCGCTGCGCGGTGGGGGGATTCACCTACGCCGGCCAGTCTTGCATCTCCACCCAGCGCATCTATGTGCACGAGGATGTCTTCGGGGCATTTGTCGACGCGTTTCTCCCGAAGGTCGCGGCACTCAAGGTCGGCGACGTGCTGGACGAGCGGACCGATGTGGGGCCGATGATTTCCCTGGACGCGGCCCAGCGCGTCGAGCGGTGGATCGAGGAGGCGAAGGCCGGCGGCGCCGAGGTCGCCACGGGCGGCACCCGTACGGGCGCGTTCCTGTCTCCGACGGTCCTGCTGCGGACCACCCCCGAGATGAAGGTGAACTGCGAGGAGGTGTTCGCGCCGCTCGTGACCGTCACGCCCTACCGGCGGCTCGACGACGCGATCGAGGCCGTGAACCGCTCACCCTTCGGGCTCCAGGCGGGTGTGTTCACGCGCGACGTGCGCACGCTGTTCCGGTTGCACGCCGAGCTCGACGTGGGCGGGGTGAACGGCAACGACATGCCGGGCTATCGGGTGGACCGGCTGCCTTATGGCGGCGCCAAAGCCTCGGGCCTGGGACGCGAGGGTGTGCGCTACGCGATCGAGGAGATGACCGAGCTGCGGGTGCTGACGATCAAGCTGGATTGATCGACGGCGGCTCAGAGCCCCATAGCGTGCAGCACCACGTAGGCCAGTCCCGCAATCCCCGCTGCGGCGGGGATCGTGAGGATCCACGCCCATACGATCCTTCCGGCCACGCCCCAGCGAACCGCGGACAGTCGATGCGCCGCGCCCACGCCCGCGATCGCCCCGGTGATCGTGTGCGTCGTGCTGACCGGAATCCCGAGATGCGACGAGATGAACAGCGTGATCGAGCCGCTCGTCTCGGCGCAGAAGCCGCCGAATGGTCGCAGCTTCGTGATGCGTTGCCCCATCGTTTTGACGATGCGCCAGCCGCCGGCGAACGTACCCAGGGCGATGGCGGCGTGCGCCGCCAGGATCACCCATATCGGGATCTTGTCGGCCGTAGTGAGATGCAACGCCTGGATCGGAAAGCCCGCGAACAGACCCTGGCTCGAGACGAGCAGCGCAACGATGATGCCCATCGTCTTCTGGGCGTCGTTGGTTCCGTGGCCCAAGGAGTAACCGGCGGCGGAGACGAGTTGGAGCAATCGGAACTTCTTGTCCACCTGTCGCGGCAAGGCGCGACGGAGCATCCAGGATAGCCCAATCGTCAGCAGCAAGGCGAGAACCAGGCCCATGACGGGGGCCACAACGATGAAGATCAGCGTCTTGGTCCACCCGCTCGCCAAGATGGCGGTAAACCCGGCCTTTGCGACCGCTGCCCCCGCATAGCCACCCACCAACGCATGGGAGGACGACGTGGGGAGGCCCCACCACCAAGTCAGTAGGTCCCAGATGATCGCCCCACTGAGCCCGGTCAGGATGACGGTGGGGTCGACCACGCTCAGGTCGATCATGCCCTTGCCAATCGTCTTCGCGATCGCGGTGCCGAACACGAAGGCGGCAACGAAATTCCAGAACGCCGCCCAGCCCACCGCCGCGAACGGGGACAGCACACGGGTGGACACCACGGTCGCGATCGAATTGGCGCTGTCGTGGAATCCGTTGATGAAGTCGAACGTCAGAGCGACGAGAATGATCGCCAGTACGAACCACACGCCGGCGCTCATCAGGCGTGCTTCAGTGCAATGGATTCGACGACATTCGCCACGTCCTCGGCCTCGTCCAACGTCCGCTCCAGGTTGTCATAGATCTCCTTCCACTTCACCAGCTCGATCGCGTCCTTCTCCTTCTCGAACAGCTGACCCAGTGACTCGTGGTAGATCGCGTCCCCTTCCTCCTCGAGGCTCTTCGCCTCGACGCAGTACTTCATCACGTCGTCGCCTTTCTTCAGGCGGGCGACCGCCTGCTCGTTGACCGCCGTGATCTTGCCGATCATCTCGGTCAGGAGCTTGATGCCCGCGGGGGCAGTGCCGAGCCGGAAGATCTGGGCCCGCCGCGCGGTCCCATCGATGATGTCCATGACGTCATCGAGGTCGGAGATCAATTGGTGGATGTCTTCGCGGTCCAACGGGGTGATGAATGTGCGGTCCAG
>DATDED010000244.1:0-4693 GCA_036523455.1 Gemmatimonadales bacterium | reverse complement strand
CGTTTCGAGCAGGGGATCCGCGTGCGGTGGGCATGACTCGCCGTGCAGCGCCAGGATGTCCTCCAGGGCGCGCCCATCGGCGTCACGGCGTCGGAAGACCTGTTTTGCGCCGGTCCAGGTCTCCTTCCCCGGACTGATCTTCAGCACGTCACGCTCGCCATAGCGCACCAGTTTGTAGGCCATGTCCAGAAAAGGTGAGTCGGCTGAGACGGTCATCCGGGTGCCCACACCGTAGGCGTCGATCGGGGCACCGGCCAGCACGCAGCGCTCGATGGCGAACTCGTCCAGGTTCCCGCTGGCGAGGATCCGGACGGAGGGGAGCCCGGCATCGTCCAGAATGCCGCGTACCGCGCGACTCAAGGCGACCAGGTCACCGCTGTCCAACCGGACGCCCGCCAGCCGACTTCCGCGTGCTTGGAGCTCCTTGCCCACCCGGACCGCTTTGTGGGCGGCCGCAATCGTATCGTAGGTGTCGATCAACAGAATCGCGTCCGCCGGAAAGGCGTCTGCGAACGCCCGAAAGGCGTCGATCTCCTCCGGGAAGGCGCAGACGTAGGAATGGGCCATGGTACCAGTCGCCGGCACCCCGTAGGTCAGACCGGCGAGCACGTTGCTCGTCTGCGCTGCGCCGGCCAGGTAGGCGCAGCGCACGGCCTTGAGCGCGGCGTCGGTACCGTGCGTCCGGCGCAGCCCGAACTCGACGACCGGCTTGCCGCGCGCGGCCAGCACGCAGCGCGCCGCCTTGCTCGCCAGCAGCGTCTGGAGGTGACAGAAGTTCAGCACCGCGCTTTCGACCAGCTGGGCTTCGATGATCGGTGCCGTCACCTCGAGGAGGGGCTCGTTGGCGAACACCGGTGTGCCTTCCGGGACGGCCCGCACGCTCCCGGTGAACCGCACGTCGCGGAGGAAGTCCAGGAAGTCCTGCTCGAAGCGGTGGAGCGATTCCAGGCGCTCGAGGGCGCGGTCCGAGAATCGGAACCCGTTCAGGAACCGGAGCACGTCTTCGAGGCCCGCCGCGATCAGAAACGACCGCTCCGCGGGAAGCCGTCGCACGAAGAGGCTGAACGTCGCCGGCGCGGACATGTGCTCGCGCCGGTAGCTGGCCGCCATCGTGAGCTCGTAGAAATCCGTGAGAAGGGCGGCGTCTTCCAGTAGCAGGGGACCGGAGCGGAAGTCGCCCGTCCGCATGACCGCCCCCTACGGCGCCGGTTCGCCGATCGGGATCAGGTACACGACTTCGCGATCGGCGGGGAGATCGAGGACTTCGCGCAGTCGCGCATCGTCGAATGCCCCGATGGGCACGGCGCCGAAGCCCATGGCCGTAGCCTCGAGCAGGAGATTCTGGGCTGCATGCCCCGCCTCGAGGTGCACGTACCGCCGGCCGCGGTGACCGTACTCGGCGGTGGTGCGCGCGGGCTGTGCGGCCACCACGAACACCGCGGGACTCTGCCCCACTGCTTCCTGCGAGAGCGCCGCCCACTGGAGCGCCGCCCGCAGGTCGTCCTCGGTGCGGCGCAGCAGGCGATGATGCGGCGGGTCGTACGCGTAACAGCCGTCCGGCGTCGCGACGTACAGCTCGAGCGGGTACCGGGCGCCCGCGGAGGGGGCGGTGCGATGGCCCTTCGGATCGGTGACGCCCTGGGCCGCCCAGCACAGCTTCAGCACTTCGTCTTCCGAGAGCGCGCGGTCCGAAAAGAGACGCACCGACCGGCGCCGGCTGAGCGTGTCCTCCAGGGTTGGATGCTCCGCGACGGCGGGACCGGCGACTGGCCACATCTTCATCCTCGATGCCCCTTCAAGGAGTGGTGGAACCGCAGCGTAGCACGTCGGCCGCGAAAATGTCGTGAATCGTCGGTGAAACCCCGGGCGCGGCATGAGCGACGCTTCACGTTTACTTCCAGCCGCCGACAGGGCCGACCCGGCAAGGTTGATTCGTGAAGACGAACGCCGAACTGGCTCCGCCCGCTCTCTGCCGCCGCTTCGACCCGGCCGAGGTTCCGTTCGCGACGACCGCCGGCGGGCCGGCCACGGTAGCGATGGTCGGGCAGCCGCGGGCCGTCGCCGCGCTGCGGTTCGGGATCGGCATGCCCCGCGACGGCTACAACATCTTCGCCCTCGGGGCCCCGGGCACCGGCAAGCGCACCCTCGCGCTGCGCTCGCTCGAGGACCACGCCGCCACGCGGGCCGTGCCCCCGGATCTCTGTTACGTCCACAACTTCGACGATCCCCGTCGCCCCCGCCTGTTGAGTCTCCCGGCGGGCACAGGCGCCAGCCTGCGGCGCGCCATGGAGCGGCTGGTGGACGACCTGCGCGGGGCGATCGCCGGCGCGTTCGAGAGCGAGGACTATCAACGGCGGCGGCAGGCGCTCGAAATGGAAATGAAGGCGCGCCCCAGTCAGGCGCTCGAAGAGATCAAAGCCCGCGCGCTCCGCGAACGTCTGGACGTGATCCAGACACCGACCGGTCTGAGCGTGGTCGCGACCCGCAACGGTGAAGTGATCACCGAAGAGGAGTTCCAGAAGCTGCCCGAGGGCGAGCGGGAGGTGCTGCGGAGCAAGGTGACCGAGCTCGAGGCGGCGCTGGAGACGATGGTGCGCCAGATCCCACGCTGGCTGCGGGAGCACCACGACCGGCTGCGGGCGCTGCGACGCGAGGTGACAGCGCTAGCCGCGGGCCACCTGGTGGACGAGGTGCGCCGGACGTACGACGGCTCGCCCGACGTACTCGGGTATCTGGACGCCGTGCAGCAGGACGTGGTGGAGCATGCGACCGAGCTGATCGAGCCGGACGGAGCGCTCTCCGATGCGCTGTCCCAGGCGCTGCCCCGCTCGTTCGGGCGTCCGGTACCCGCTCGCCGCTACGTCGTCAACGTGATCGTCGACCAGGCGGGAAGGACCGGCGCTCCGGTCGTGCTGGAGGACAACCCCACCTACGACAACCTCATCGGCCGGATCGAGCATCTGTCGCAGTTCGGGGCGCTGGTCACCGACTTCACGCTGATCAGGGCCGGTGCGCTGCATCGCGCCAACGGCGGCTACCTGGTGCTCGACGCGCGCGACCTGCTGCGGGCGCCGTTCGCGTGGGATGCGATGAAGCGTGCCCTGCGGTCGCGGCGGCTGCGCATCGAATCAGCGGGCCAGGCCCTGAGCCTCGTCGATACGGTCTCGCTGGAGCCCGAGCCCGTCGCCCTCGACGTCCAGGTGATCTTGCTGGGTGAGCCCCTGATCTATTACCTGCTGTGCGCGCTGGACCCGGACTTCGCCGAGCTCTTCAAAGTCGCCGCCGATTTCGACGACCAGCTGGACGCCAGTGACGAGCATCGCCGGGAGTACGCGATGCTGATCGCCGCCCTCGTGCAGCAGGCGGGGTTGAAGCCCTTCGACCGCGGCGCGGTAGCTCGCGTGATGGAGCACAGCGCCCGACTCGCGGGCCATCAGGAGAAGCTGTCCACGCGGCTCTCCGTGCTGGCCGATCTCCTCGCGGAAGCGGATCACTGGGCCGGGGACGCCCAGGCGGCCACGGTGACCGCGGTACATGTGCAGCGGGCGATCGACGAGCAGCTGCATCGCGCGGACCGTCTGCGCGACCGCGTCTACGAGGAAATCGCCCGCCGCACCGTGATGATCGATACCGAGGGAACGCGGGTGGGCCAGGTGAACGGGATCTCCGTGAGCGCGCTCGGCCCGCTCGTGTTCGGCCGGCCCACCCGCCTCACGGCCCGGGCCCGCATCGGTCGGGGTGACGTGGTGGATATCGAGCGGGAGGTCGAGCTGGGCGGGCCGATGCACTCCAAAGGCGTGCTGATCCTCGCCGCCTACCTGGGCGCGCGCTACAGCCCGAACCGCCCGCTGTCGCTCTCGGCGAGCCTGGTGTTCGAGCAGTCCTACGCCCCGGTCGAGGGCGACAGCGCCTCCGCCGCCGAGCTCTTCGCCCTGCTCTCGGCCGTCGCGGACGTCCCGATTCGCCAGTGCCTGGGTGTCACGGGCTCGGTGAACCAGCACGGCGAGATCCAGGCGGTCGGCGCCATCAACGAGAAGATCGAGGGCTTCTTCGACGTCTGCCGCGCCCGGGGCCTCACCGGGGAGCACGGCGTCGTCATTCCCGCGGCGAACGCCCAGCATCTGATGCTCCGCCAGGACGTCGTGGACGCGGTGGGTCGCGGCCAGTTCCATGTGTACCCGATCCGGACCGTGGACGAGGGGATGGCACTGCTCACGGGCCTGCCGGTGCTCGATCGTGACGCCTCGGGTGAGTTCCCCGAGGGCAGCCTCAACCACCTGATCGAAGCGCGGCTGGCCGAGTTTGCCGAGACCCTGCCGACATTCAGCGGGTCGAGCTACACCCCGGTGTGATCGCCGGGCGCGGCGACCCGGTCGGCCGCGCTCAACCGGAGCCGTTCCCCGTCTTCCGCGACATCGACGTCCAGCTCGGCACAACGAGCCCGGAAGCGGTGGACGAACCATTCGCGCTCCGTGCCACGCGCGAGGTTCACCTGCATGTCCGCGATCCGTACGGGGACGATCTCGACCGATTCGACCACGGGCGGGTGTACGCGGACCACGAACAGCGCCGACAGATCGTTGCGCAGATGCGGGTCCACGGCGTAGTCGTCCAGCAGATCCCCGGTGTCGTACAGGATGGGGTGGCCGTGGTGGAACTCCACTCCCTGGACGACGTGCGCGCTGTGACCCCA